>JAFYVO010000344.1 GCA_017549085.1 Thermoguttaceae bacterium | reverse complement strand
GGTCGCGATGGGCGTTCCGGGTTTCGTTCCGCCGATTTTCGGAGGGAACTAACGTAATGCTCGACAATATGATGCGACGCGGCGCCGAGTTCGTCGCGGGAACGCTTCACCGCGTCGGCGCGGTCGTCGTCCGAATCGAGCGCGACGGCGAAACGCTCTTGGAAACGAGCGGCGTTTTGTCGCGTCCGACCGCCGAAGATTTCGGCGTCGCGGAACGTCGCGCCGAACGCCGTTTGGTCGACGTATTGTTGCGCGGCGACTGCGGTTACATTCCGAAAGCCGACGACAAATTTTGGATTTCGGCCGGGCCGTTTTCGAACGTTCGCGAACCGTACCGCGTCGCGCCGCTCGGCGACGAAGTCTTCCGGTTCGACGACCCTTACGAAATTTCGATGCGCGTTCACGCGCAGAAGGAGCCTCGCTAATGTCTTACATTATGGACTTTGCGAAAAGCGTCGCGAAGATTGTCAACGACGCGAAGCTGACCGATTCCGTCGCTCGCGTCGGTCTTCCGAAAATCGACGCGTCCGGAGAAAAGGAGCTGTTAATCACTGTCGTGCCGACCGTCGTCGACGCGAAAAGCGTTTCGAACGACCCGACTTTTTCGGAAGCGTTCGAAGCGCAAGTCTGGTTCCAGCAATACGTTGGGACGACCGACTTGTCGAAGCTCGAACCCCTTTTCGACTTGGTGGAGAAGGTTCGCCGCGCGCTCGCCGTGTCGCGACCGTTCCTCGCGACCGGGGTTTACGCCGAGACGATTAGCGTCGAGACGTCGCCGTTCGAGGCTTACGACCTGCAAAGGGCGGCGGTCTTCACGAGCGTCGTAACGTTGCGGTCGTTCGTCCCGGCGCTCCATTATCGACAAACTAGCCAACTTTAAACGCCAACGTTAAAGGAGATAGAACGATGAAAAACTGGAAATTTCTTTTGGCCTTCGCCGTCCTTTTCGGCTTGACCGCGTCCGCTTTCGCCGCCGAGCCGCAACCCTGCGCTCCCGTTTACGAACCGTCGCCGTGCGAACCGGTCGCCGACGTCGGGCCGTGCGAGCCGGTTTACGCGCCGGTCTGCGGCCCGGTCGGGGAGAGCGTCGCCGCCCAAACGGTCGTCGTCGTTACGCAGGCGCCGCGTCCGCCGAAATTTGTCAAGCGCGAAGTCGTTCGGAATTGGGACGTTGCGCGAACTCGCCGCGTTTTCTTTAACGAGCGCAAAATCGAACGACGCCGCGTCGAGAAGGTGCGCGTTCGGAGCGGCGGCGGCGACGTTCGCGTCGATTCCGGTTGCGCGTCCGTCGGCTGTAAAGTCGGCGGCTGATTGAGTTTGCAAGGGGCGCCGTCGGAGACGGGGACGCTCCTTTTCCCCTTTGCCTTGACGCGAAAGGTTTTAGCGATGACGACGAAGAAAATGAAACGCTTGGCGTTGGCGGCGTTCGCAACGGCGGCCGCGTTTGTTCCGTGTTCCGCGTTCGGTTCGGAAATTAAGTTCCGACGGGGTTTTACGTGGGAGGACGCGCACGCGGCGACGTTCCGCGTCGAGGTGAACGGGGCGCGGGGGACGGCGACTTTTATCGGCTCCCCGAAAGATCGACCCGACGTCGCCGTTTTTCTGACGAACTATCACGTTGTTACAAAAAATAACGAGGCAAAACTCACGTCGTGGGGCGATTATCTGCAACGCTCGATTCGCGGCGAAATCGTGTGGCGGGCGTACAATATCAACGCGCCTTGGGACTTCGCCGTCATTTGGGCGGACGCGGCGACGCTAAAACGAGAAATCGACCCGCCTTACATCCAAATCGCGGGGCCGGGCGTCAAGCCGGGTCGGGGCGCGAAAATCCTCTCGGCGGGGCGTCCGGACGGGCGTTTCGCGCAGGCGTGGGGCGGTTCCATCGTCGATTATTACGACGGCAAGACGGCGGTTTTCACGCCGCCGCCGGTTCCGGGGCAATCCGGAAGCGGGATTTTCGAGACGATCGACGGCGAGCTATATCTTGTCGGCGTTCTCACGTGGCTCTTCGGCGAGAAGGGGCGCGACGATTCGACCGGCGGCGCGATTCCGATCGCGAACCTGTACGACGCGGCGCGGGGCGTTTCGCCCGCCGGGGTTACGAGCGAGCCCGCCGTTCCCGCGAACGCGACGGAGTGCGGCATTGCGCTAACCT
Source organism: Thermoguttaceae bacterium (assembly GCA_017549085.1). GTDB lineage: Bacteria > Planctomycetota > Planctomycetia > Pirellulales > Thermoguttaceae > RUG369. The sequence continues at coordinate 848 of JAFYVO010000344.1, read as the reverse complement.
CCGCGAAAACGTCGGTTCCGGCGGTCGCCGTCGCCGAGAAGTCGGGTTGCAAAGTCGACGCGGTCGCCGTCGCGCGGGCCTCGAACGCGACAAGTTGCTTCTTCTTTTTCAAGAACAACTGCCCGGCTTGCGACCGCGTAAGACCCGAGTTATTGCGACTTGCGAAAGAAGGGTATCGGTTCGATTGGTACAATACCGACACGCCGGTCGGGAACGGCGTCGCGGCGAAGTACGGCGTTTTTCAAGTTCCGTCCGCGATTTTGGTGCGGATTACGCCGAACGCAAGTCCACAAAACGAGAGAATTTGCGAAATTCCGCTCGACAAGACGCCGTATTGGTCGGCCCGCGCCGCGTTCGAGCAGGAGTTTATCGCGCTTTCCGAACGCTTTACCTCTTGCCCCGTCGAACCGGTCGCGCTGAAAGGCAACGCTTGCGCGTCGGTCGTTTACGACGTCGGCGACGACTCGGCGTCGTTCGAAATCGACGCGAACGCGAACGCCGGTTTCGAAATCGTCGACCTCGACGAGCCGGAGCCGACGGGGATTCCGGCGCAACTTGGCGAATCGCAAAAAGGCGTTGAAAACGCAACCTTTAATGCGGTTGAACGCTCCGAATCGCCCAAATCTTCGCAAAAGACGTCGAAAAACGCGTCGAATTTGCAAGAAAACGCCTCGGAAACGCCCGATTCGACGCAAAAGACGCAAGAAAACACGCCGGAACCGCAGAAAGACGCGGCGTTGGAAGAAAAAACGGACGGCGCGGAAGACGACGACGGCGAGTCGCCAAACGACGCTCCGGAAGCGGACGACGACGCGTCGACGAAACGGGCCGAAACGAGCGTCCGGACG
>JAFYVO010000343.1 GCA_017549085.1 Thermoguttaceae bacterium | reverse complement strand
CGTTATATTTCCTTGCAAACGGCGTCGCGCGGCGGTATAATGAAAGCGCAAGGTAGGCGACGCCTTGCCGAATCGCAAAGAACGTCGAGCGAAAGAGCGGCGAAACGGCGTCGCCGATAAAATGAACGCGCCGCCGCGCTTGAACGAAAGAGCGTTTGCGCCAATTTCCTCAAAGAACGACGGAAATTTCGCCGTTCTTCCGGCGTTCTCAATATGTTAATGTTTGTCGCGTCTTTAAAACGGCGCGAGATATAACGTTGATATTTTCAGAGGTTAAAAAATGGAACTCAACTCCGAACGAATTTCCGGCGCCGCCCGCGACAAATTTATCCTAGGGCGTGTTGCCATTAACGGTTAAGTAAAATAACGATTGTTACAAAGTTTAAAAACGCTAAAAACATTGTGTCGAGTTTGTCGTAACGCGTCGCGATTCGTCGGAAGTCTTTGATACGACGAAAGAAACGCTCGACTTCGTTTCGACGTTTGTAAAGTTTTTTGTTGTAAGTCCAAGGTTCGCGTCGGTTGCGTTTCGGCGGAACAACCGGTTTCAAGCCGACGTCGCTAGCCGTTTGACGCGTTTCGTCGCCTTCGTAAGCGCGATCCATTAAAATAAACTTCGATTTAAGTCGTTTAACATTAAGATTTCGAAGCATTTCTCGCCCGACGGGCGCGTCGCCAACGTTCCCAGGCGTGAGTTTTAGCGCGACCGGCGTCGTCGGCCCCGCGACGATCGCATGAATCTTGGTCGTGCGACCGCCCTTCGTCCGACCGATCGCTTGCGGCCCGTTTTTTTAAAGCTCCGGCGGCGCTCGGACTCGATTTTACAAACGTCGAGTCCAACGACAAAACCGAAAAGTCGTCGCCGATAAGTTCTTCCTTTTGAAGAACTTCCAACACCTGCGACAAAACGCCGTTTTCAGCCCAACGTCGAAAGCGACGATAGACCGTGTTCCAATGCCCGTAGCGTCGGGGCAGAGCGCGCCATTTGCAACCGTTTTCAGCAACGTAAAGTATTGCGTTCAGAACCTTTAAATGGTCAACGACAAAGTTTCCGCGCGGTTTCGGCAAAAGCGGCTCGATTTTTTTGTATTGTTTTTTAGTGATTTTCATAAGCGCATTATATCATATTCGCAACGGTTGCGCAAGGGGGGGACTAAATTATAACAACACGCCCTAAAATCGCTTAACAACAAACGCGAGTAAGAGACGCTTAAACCCCGGATAGCGGGACATAAAAAAGCGTCTCCGACTGGAGTCGAACCAGCAACCTTCGGCTTCGGAGGCCTTGGCGGACGCTTGCTTTATTCTTGGTTAAGTCGTTGAAATGTCGACGTTTGCGTTGTCTTTTGCAGACTCAAAAATTTCGGCGAAAACCGGGATTTTAGCCCGTTTCGGCGAATAAAACTGATACAAACTGATACAAAAGAAAGGCCGCCAAAACGGTCTTTCGACTCAAAAATTCGCTCGACGCGTCAAATTTCGTCGAGCATTGTATAAAAACGCTCCAACACGTCGTCTTTCAACCAAGGGTTCGTTTCGCGAATACTCCGGGCGACGGCGCGGACTGCGTCGTAATCGATTCCGCCGACGCGGAACAGTTCGACGAGCAGGCGAAGGCCGCGCATATAATCGACGTTCTCCCGTTCGCACTCGTTGCAAAGGCGACGGTCGTTCGTTACGCACGTCCAGCGTTGGCGGCGCGCCGTCAAGAGGCAAATATAATCCTTGTCCGAAAGGCGGCTGCCCTCCGAACGGATTTGCGCCTCGACGACGTCCTCGAATTCAACGCGAACCATCCGAAGCCCTAATTCTTCCGGCGTTACGACGTTGAAGTGGTTTCTAATCTCGACGAACAGCTCGTCGGCGATGTAAACCTCGCCGACAAACCGCGAAATCAACGAAAAAAGCCGGTCGTCCGCCTTCAAAAAGTCCAAAACGACGCAAGAATCGAGGAGTAAAAAACGTTGGCGCTCCGTCATGCGTCCCCTTCCGGTTTGAAGGACTCGTACAGCTCCGGAACGGTCGTTCCTAAGAACTCCGCCGCCTTGCTTAGCGTAATCTGCTCTTCGCGAACCGCTTGAAAAACGAGACGGCGGAACCCGTCCGGCGGCGCGTCGAACCGCGACAACGGCGCCGGTTCGCGATGATTCTTCAAGTCCTTGCCGGTTTCGTTGCGATACTCCCAAGCGAAACGTCGGTAAACGTTCGTCGACTCGAGCCCCTCTTCGACAAGGCGACGGCAAACGGTGCGATAACTGACGCGAAACAAGCGCTTGACGATTAAAACGCGGTCGACGAACGGGAGGCCCGCCGTTTCGCGCCAACGACTCAAAAACGCTCGACGCGGCATAAGGAACCGTCCGGCAAACGCGTCGGCTTCGCGCTCTTCGTCGGCGTTTTCCTCGACGACGTTCGCGTCGAACGAATGCTCGTGAAGGAGCAGGTGCCCGAGTTCGTGAATCGTCGAGAAGACGCGGCGCTCGACCGAAACGTCGGGCGCGTTGAAGACGACGACGCCGGTCGCTTGCGGCGACTCCGAAATCGCGAGGCCGAAGACCGTCGGCGCGGGCCGCTTATCGGAGAACCAAAACTTAACGCCGCACTTGGCGAGGACGTCGGCGACGCTTGCGATCGGCGCGGCGTCGTCGAACCCGAGTTCGCGTCGGAACGTTTCGGCGTACTCCGCCGGGTCGAACGTCGCCGACCGTTTGGGCCGCTCGACGCAAAACTCGGTTCGCCGTTCGAGCGCGTCTTCGAGGAAACAATAGCGTTCGATCCAAGTCGCGCAAGACGAAACGACGTAATCGCGAGCCGCCGGACGCAACGACGCGTTTGCTCGAAACCGCGCCGACGCCAACGTTTTCGGCGCTCGAAAAAAGTCGCCGACCGCGACGCGGAGCGCTCCGGCCAACGCGGCGAGCGTCGCGGCTTCCGGTTTGGCGACCTTGGCGCCTTCGAGTTTTTTGACGCAAGGGAGAGAGACGCCGGCCAATTCGGCGAGCTTCGACTGCGCGAGCCCGCGTTCTCGTCGGAACCGCTTCAAATTCGACGCGAGCAGTTTGGGATAATCTTCGCTCATCGCGCCCTCCTTTCACTGGGGATAGTATACCATATCCCGCCGGAGAGTAAAAGGGGATACTGGAAATTTTCCCGAGCCGACGCGGCGACATCAAGCGCTCGGTTCGGCGGGCGGCGAAAGAAGCGCGGCAATTTCTTCGCCGCGTTTGGTTAGCCGCCCTTCGGCCCAATTCCAACCGATGTTCGGCGATTGACGCGGGTACGGTTTCCAACGGTCGGGAGCGCCGCCGATAAACGTTATTGTCCCGTGCGTCGGCGCGTTTTCGTTAAATTTCAGATGCGGCGGCAAGTCGTCGGGAGCGAAAAGCGGAACCGACTGCGGGCCCTCCTTTAAGAACCATTGATTAACGAGGCCGTTCTTTTGAAACATAAGGAGGACGCGGCAGACGTCTAAGGCAGGGGCGGAACCTAAATATACCGCGCCCGAAGAATTTGCGTAAATTCCGGCTTGCGACGAAGCGGAATAATGTTCGCAACAGACGGCGTCGCCTTCTTGTCGCGCGGCGTTCAGAATCTGTCTTCCAGGCTCAGGCAAACTGTGCGCTATCCTTTGCGCGTCGATTTCGAGCGCCGCGTCGAGATGCTTGTCGACAAACTCTTGATTAAGAACGTACTTGTAGCGACTTTGCGTTAAAGCGCCGCAATCTACCAATTCGGTAAGGACGTCGGAATTGGCAGGCGCTTGTTTCGGAAAGTCGAAATAAAACGCCGGCGTTTTAGGCTTAAGCCCAAAACGAATTTCATTGTCTTGAAGTCGAAGTTCTTTTTCTTGGCTAAGCGCGGCGTAAACCAGCAACTCGATAGCCGCGTCGGAAAGTTGCGCGACGTCGAACGACGATTCTTTGGCCGCTCGCTTTGCCGCTTCGCGCTCCTTGGCTTGGCGACGCGTTTGACGTCCGTGGATAATGAAGCACGTCGTCGCGGTCGACGTTCCCCAAAGAAGCGTCGGCAGAACCCAATCGGCGCAAAGCGCGCAAACGCCCCAAACTCCGCCCGCCGACGCAACGGCGCTCGTTAAATACGGCCAACCTTGTTTTAATAGCTTCAGGAACTTCAAAATCTTTCCCATCTTCGCAGTCGATAACGCGCTTACCCCTTGATTCACGGTGGAACCGTCGCCAGCCTGAATGATCGTCGGGGCGTTGATTTGCGCACCCTGAAACGATACGTAGGGCGCGACGTTGCGGTTTTCTTTCGTCATCTTGTAAGCTCCGAGAGAATAAAAGGTTGTTGGACTTTTTTATTCTATCGGAGCAATTTCAGGACGTCAAGCGTCGGGAGACGGGGCCGCGGAATTTTTTTCGTTCTCTTCTCGGTCTTGCATTTCGCGAAGGTTGCGCAAGACGCTTAATGCGAATTCTTGTTTTTCAGGCGACAAAGTCTTAAAAATAGCAAACCCGACGCTTTCTTTTCCCTCCGGCTGGGGCGCTTGGAACATATCCGTTTCGCTACCTCGCAACCAGTCTTCACAAACGTTAAACTCGTCGCACACAAGTTTAATAATACGGTCGTTCAGTTTGGCTTGCCCGCGTTCGACTTGCGAGTAATACGACTGATTTAATCGTATACGGGACGAGAGTTCCGCTTGGGACAGATTTAAGTATTTTCGAAGTTCTTTTAAACGGCTCATACTTTTCTCCTTTGCCGATAGTTTACCTTGTTTTTAGTGGATTGCAATAGAAGAATAGAATATTTTTAAATTTTTATATTGACAATCACTTAAACACGGTGTATTATAGTTGTATCCACTAGGCAGGAGACAAGACAATGGATTTTAATTCGTATTACAATAGTTTGAACGAGATTAATCGCGCTCGGTTCGACGGCTTTTTGCTATCGTTGCAGTTGTTGACGGAACCGTTTGTCTTGGAAGCGCAAGCGGTTGCCGAGAGTCTCATTGAACCGCCTCATCAAGATGAAGCGAAGCGTTAAAGACGGGGACGGTTGTTGGACGCTTCCGAGAGACCCCGTCGCCTCCGGCGGCTCCGCGCCGGAGGTTTTTAACAACAACGTCGCGGGCGACGAACGCTTTCCGGGGTAACCGCGATTCCGCCTCGAAAGCCGTTCGGCGCGCGAGTGGCGTCAACCGCCGAACTTGGCCCGCGACGTTGTTTTGAAGAAAGAGAGGATTTGAAGATGAAAGAGAAGAAGTTTAAAGGTTCGTTTAAGGACTTCGCTTGCGCGTCGTTCTATTTGATCGGTATCGTTGTTTTCGCGACGATGATGTTTCTCTTGAACGTGTTGAAATACGTCGCGCCGCTCGCGCTTGCCGCCGCCGTCGTTCACTCTGCTTGGACGGGACTTAATCGACTCGCGAACCCCGACGTTTCGCCGGAGCCTAGCGCCGCCGTTCAGACGGAGAGCGCGCCGTGAATTTGCGACATTAAGGGCGGTTCAAGAACGAAGCCGCCCCGACGCGCCGAGCCGAATGGGGGCTTCGTCGGGTTCGACTCCCGACCGGCGCTTCTCCGTCCCTCGTTCGAGGGGATACGCCAAACGGAGGCGCGCGCAGGCGTTT
>JAFYVO010000342.1 GCA_017549085.1 Thermoguttaceae bacterium | reverse complement strand
TGACGCAGTTAAAGACGCCGGTTTCGAGCGACGCGACGAGACTCGAACAATTCAGGTTGTATTTTTCCGTCAAAACGACGTCGTGCAGGTACTCGTAAACGATTTTCGTCTTTTTCAGCGGATCCATTTCGCGTTCGGTCAGCGTCGCCAATTCGGCGGCGAAGCGGTCGAATTTTTCGCGTTGCGGCGCTCGACGTTCGCGGGTCGTCAATCCTTCGGCGATCAGCGCGGCGTCGAAAAGGTCGATCTCGTCCCAACGCCCGTCTTCGGCGTCGCGCAAGAGCGCCGCTTCGTCCGCCGGAAGATTCGACAACGTAAAGACGACGTACTCGTCCGCGCCAACGTTCGTCGAGCCCGGGAGCGCCGACGCGACGCTTTCCGTCGCCGACGCTTCGACCGCGTCGCGGGACGCGGCGGCGCTTGTCGCGTCGATTCCGGTCGTCGCGTCGTCCGTTTGGGGCTCGTTAACGCGTTTCAAAAAGTTTGCGCTCGGAATCGCGACCAACGTTCCTTTTTCGGTCGCTCGCCAACGTTCGAGTTCTTCGCGGGTCGCGCGGCGCGCAAAAGGCAACGAAACGGCGACGGAAGTCGAAGCGTTCGCGGAGCCCCGTTCGGCGCGCTCGTTGGGCCGAGCCGATTCGTTCGCGACGTCCCGACGATTCTTCGCGGCGGAGTCTTGCGCGGAAGCGCCGGAAACGGCCCAACCGGAGTCGTTTTGCGCCGCTTCGTTCGCGCGTCGAGCGTTCCGCGCGTCTTGCGCTTGTCGCGCCGCCGACGCGTCCGCCGCTTCGAGTCGGGACGGAATCCCCGTCGCCAAGCGTTCCGGCGTCCCGGCGCGCTCGACGTTTTCCAACGGCTTCGGAACGCTCGGCGTCGACGCGCCGTCCGGCTCGACGCGGGACGGAATCCCGGTCGGCGCGCCGCTCCAAACGTCGCGAACCCCGCCGACGTTCCAACCGCGTCGCGCTCCCCCGGAACGATAGGGGGAAACTTGCGCAAAAACGGCTTCGTTCGCCGTTAAAATCGCTAAAAGAACGCAAATCGCGCCCGCGCCCCAAGCGCCGAGCGACCTTTTGCTCGGTCGAACCGCCGCAACCGATAAAAAACGTTGAAAAAACATAAACGCGCGCCGAATCGTGCCCTTATTAATTAATAACGCAAAGGCGAACGAAAAACTCCGCTTTCTTCGTTCGTCGCGACCAACCGTTCGCCCGCCCGTCGTCGGTTCGTTCGATCGTTTTCGAGTCGTCCGGTAAAAATAGTCGCGAAAAGACGCCGGGTTCCGTTTAAGCGGCCCCGCCTCGGTTGAGTATACGCTCCGGAGACGACCCAAGCCTATTTTAATTTAAAAAACTTAAAAAAATAGTCGATTTTTCTCAATGTTTTTACATTTGCGGGAAAAAACTAAGTTTATTCATTACAACCGGCGCAACCCCTACATTCGGAACGCCGGTCGTAAAATCGCCGCGTCTTCCGAAGCAAACGCCGAACCGAAGCCTCCCATTCCCCCCATTTCGCCTATCTACTCTAACCAACCTCCTTTTCTCAAACTGCGCGCAACGATCCGACAAATTTTACCGATTGTTCCAATTTTTCTCAAAGAAAGGGCCGCCGTCGGTCGATACCGCCTTTAAGCGGCGCCGCGTCGAAAAAAAGTCGACCGAATTCGACTTGCGCGGCGCCGACGCGGTTCGCGCCGCCCGCTCGAACGTTTCGTCTCCGCAATTTCGCGAACGTTTACCCTCGGCGCCGACCGCTTGTTTTTCGCCGAATCGTCGTTAAACTTTCGCCGACTCCGCAAGTTTCGCGTTAGTTTTCGCGTTTTTTCGGTTTTCGTTTCAAAGGAGAATCCAATGGCGGCGCCCATTTTCCGCGCTCTTTGTCGACAAGCGTTCGCTTCGGCGCACGTTTCGCCGCAAAAAAACGCCGACAAGTCCTTACCGCGCTCCGTTCGAAGCTCGCGCCTTCTCGCCGCGCGTTCCCTTGTTTTTGCCGCGTTATTGTTCCTGCTTCCCCTCCCGTCCCTTTACGCGCAACAGCAAAGCGAGTGGGCGGTGAAGATGTTTAGCGAACTCGGCACGGTTCGCACGCACGACTTCGGAAGCGTCGCGTTGCACGCCGAAGTCGAGCGCCGTTTCGCGTTCAAAAACATTTATAAAGAGGACGTCGTCATTTCGTCCGTTTCGTCGAACTGCGGCTGCACGAAAGCCAGCGCGTCGAAAACGCGGATTCGTTCGGGCGAAACCGCCGAAATTATCGCTCGCGTCGACACCTCGGGACGCCAACACACCAAAGGGCGCAAGGCGACGATCACCGTCGTTTTCAGCAAGCCCGCGCTCGCCGAAGTGCAAATGCAGGTGAAGACGTACATTCGCGCCGACGTCGGGTTCGACCCCGGCTCGATCGAGTTCGGCACGACGACGCAAGGGAAAAGCGTCGTCAAACGCGCTTACCTCCAATACGAAGGACGTTCGGACTGGGCGCTGATCGGCGTTCAAAAGACGAACCCCGGGATTCGCGCCGAAGCTCGGGAAGCGCGCCGCACGGCGACCGGCGTCGTTTACGAAATCCTCGTCGAGTTGAAAGCGAACGCGGAGCCGGGCTATATTCACGACCTGCTCAAATTCAAAACGAACGATCCCGACCCGGCGACCGCGTCGATTTTCCTCCCGATTCGCGGCGTCGTTACCGCGCCGTTGACGGCGAAACCGTCCTATTTGCAACTCGGCGTCGTTCCGAAAAACACGACGGTTACGAAGAACCTCGTCGTTTGCGGCGCGACTCCGTTCCAAGTCCTTCGCGTCGACTCGAAGGATAAGCGGATGAGCTTTTTGAAAACCGATCTGAGCCGAACGGTTCACGTCATCCCGGTTACCTTCCACGCGGGCGACCAAACCGGCGCGATCAGCGAAACGATCGTCGTCGCGACCTCGCAAAGGAACGAAGCGCCCCTTCGCGTCGTCGCGACCGGTTACGTCGTCGACGCCGAAGCGCCCGCGACCGCGCCGCGAGAAGAGGACGTTCTTCAACTCGACGCGACCCTGTCCGACGACGCCGAACCGTCCTTGACGACGGCGGAAAGCGCGCCGAAAGTCGCCGCGCTCCTCTCGACCGACGACGAAGAAGACGCGCCCATCCGCTTCGAAACGCTCGACGAAACCGACGCGGACGCCGCGCTTCTCCCGCTTGAAACCGACGACGCGCAAGTCGCTCCGAAACCGACGTCGAAAACCTCCCGCCGCGGCGCCCGTATTTTCGACGAATTCCCGCGCCGCGCTCCGCCGGTGAAAAAACGTTTCGGCGCCGTCGAGCGTTCCAACCTCGACGCGCGGCTCGACTCCGTCGTCTCGGCGAGCGCCGCGATTCCCGCGAAGCCGGTTCAAGCGACGCCGGTCTCCGCCGTTTTTCCGTCCGACGCGTCGAGCGCCGTTCGTTCCGCCGTTTTGACCGCGCC
>JAFYVO010000341.1 GCA_017549085.1 Thermoguttaceae bacterium | reverse complement strand
TTTCGTCGGCGCCGCCGAGCGACAGTTCGCGATTCTCCCGTTCCCGCCGCCGAACAACGCTTCGCGCTTTTCCCGTTCCCGCCGCCGAGCCAATTAAATCCCCGTCCGGACCCCGCTTCAACCTCTTGCCGCGCAAGGAGTTCCGCCGTTGAGCGTCGTTCTTATTGTTCCGTCGCCGGTCGGCGCGCTTTTCCTCCGCGAAGTCGCCGGGAAACTCGCCGAAGTCGCGTTTCTTTCGCCGACCTTTTCGCCGAAAACGCCGTTCGAGCAAGATCTCGCCGCCGCGCAACCGTTTGCCGACGTTCGACTTAACGCCGACGCCGTTCGGACGCCGGAAGCGCTCGACGCGCCCGAAACGCCGCCGATTTTGCGCCGCGCCGCCGCTCAACTCGCCGAGTATTTCGCCGGAACGCGCCGCCGTTTCGACCTTCCGCTCGCGCCGGTCGGAACCGACTTCCAGCGCCGCGTTTGGGCCGCGACGTCGGCGATACCGTTCGGCGAAACCGCAACTTACGGAGAAATCGCGCGAAAAATCGGCGTCCCGACCGGTTCGCGAGCGGTCGGCGGCGCGCTGAACCGCAACCCGATTTGTATCGTCGTCCCTTGCCACCGCGTCGTCGGAAGCGCCGGTCGTTTAACCGGTTACGACGGCGGCGTCGACCGCAAAGCGTTCCTCTTAACCCTCGAACGCCCGGAACCGCCGCGCCTCTTTTAGCGTCGACGTTACTCCGTCTTGTAACGATTAATATAACGCTCCAAACGCTTTCGGTAAAGCCCGGACCACTTCGGGTTTTCGCGTAAAACGGTTTCCGCTTCGGCGACGAAACGCCCGTCCTTCAATTTCGACAGCGCGTAGAACGCGTATGCCGCAAACTCCGGGTCGAGCGCGAAGGAACGCAAGTCGATTCCTTCGACAAACTTAGTAACCGGAAGGAGAAATTCAATAAATCCGCGACGCCCGACGTCGAAACGCTCGGTCAAAATAATTTGCCGAACAAGACGAGCGAACGCCGGAGATTTTGCCAATTTTGGCGCTTTTCGCGCATATGTCTCAAGAACCTTCGCCGCGTTAATAAAATTCAGACTTAGCCAATCTTGCGTCGGAGTTAACTCGATTAGAATTTCCTTCTTTTCTTCCTCCGTAAAAGAGAATTTAGCGCGCCACCAGAAGTCGCGAACCTTCCTCGCCCAACTCGGAATATCTTCCTCGCGGAAATAGCGCGTTGCCCGAAGGGTTGCCTCGTAAAACGAGTCAAGCCAAGTGTAAAAGCCGTCGCAGAACTCCTCGACCGAAACGCGCTCGGTCGCGAAATCCGTCCAAAGCCGAGCGACGGTCTCCAGGAGGCGCCGCTCGGTCTCTTCACTGTAAATTATCCCGCGGGTAGTAAAGCGCCAGTCTTTTAACGCCGCTTCGTAAACCTCTTCGTAAGTCATGCCAGCGTATGCTTTAATCATCGTTTGCGTTTTCCTTTGCCCAAGATAAAACGTCCAATAAAATAGCGACGTCGTTTCGCAAAGCGGCGTCCCGTCGACGCTCCGCCCGACGCTTCGACGTTCTCTATGATAGCGCTCGTCCAAGCGGACGTCAAGAAAAAACGACGCGTTGAAACCGTTTCCGACGCCGACGTTTAGCCGCGTTGGAAACGGTTGCGTCGACTCGGTTTGCGGCGGCGCTACTCCGTCGCGAAAATTTCGTCGTACCGCTCTTTGTTCCAGTCGTCGGTTTCTTGGGCGTAAGCGCTTCGCAACGTCGCTTCGTAATCGCGCCAATTAACGAGTCCGTCTAAAAACTTATATTTCAATGTAATAACCGCCGCCGTCCGCGCTTCCTCGTCGGGGTCGAAAAGGAGTTTAAGGAGCGCTTCGATCAAATCCGAGCGGCCCGACTCGACCGCCGACGCGTACTCCGCCGCCCAGCGACGCGTCCAAGACGACTCCGACGACAAGGCGTCGACAAGATGCGGAACGACGACGTCGGGCTCGAAAAGCGCGAAAAAATTGTCGAGCATTTGGTACGTTCCGAAAAGATAACCTTCGCCTATCGACCCGAGAAATAAAGGGATAGCTTCCTCGCAAGGGTTCTCCGTAAAGTATTCCCGCGCGGCGTCCCAAGCGTCGACCGTTTCGGAGTCGAGATCGTCGTCGAACTCGCTCGGCATTGGTTGGTGGAGGCGCAAAAATTCCAACGCTTCTTCTTTGTTCATCGCCATACCCCTTTTTCTAAGCGCTTACTTTACATTAATTAACGCCGTCCGTTTCATCGACGACGCTTTGTAAAAAGAGCGACGCCGTCAAGGATACTACACGACGTCGTTCGTTAAAAAACGCCGATTATTCGCCGTTTGACGCCGCGTCCCAACCGAGGCTTTTCCGCAACGCGCAAGCGTTTGCTCCGTCGACGTTTAAGTAAGGCGTTCCTTCGTCGACAAATTGTAAATACTCAACGCTCGCCGCCAAACAAAGCGAACGCTTCGCAAAGTCTTCGAAGTCGCGACCGAGCGCGAGCCCGTTAAGCTCCGTATCGCCGTCGTGCGAAAGATAAACGACCTCCTGCGACGCGACGTCGACGGCCAAATAATCCTCGTTCCCGAAGCGGTAAAGGGGAAATTTGTTTTGCCAAGCCCGCGCGTAAGGGTCGTCGGCGTCGGGATATACGTCGTTTCGAAAATTCTCGAACTCCGCGACCAACTCGGGAAGTCCGTCGAGCGACCAACCGAGTTCGCCGAAAAACTCTTGCGACTCGTCGGACGGTTCCAAGCCGAGCGAAAGTTCCTTCGCGAACGTCGTCGACACGTTCTTAAACGTTTGCGGTATCGGACGTTGCAACTCGTTTTCAACGCGTTCGATTTCGGCGTCCGTCGCCGGGGCGCCCTTTTCGAATTCGAAAATCTCGACGCCGCCGTCGTTATGCGACAAATTGACGACAGTTTCGAGCAAACGTTCCAAGGTCGAATTTAACATATCGAGTTCCTTAGGGTTAGGACGCGCCGCTCGGCAAGCGAAGACACGTCGCAAAAAAGCCGTTAATTATATCGGCGATTTCGACGTCGCGCTTAAGCGACGCGACGTCAAAAACCGGCGCGCTTTACGCCCAACCGTCGACCGTTTTATAGTCGCTCATACTCTCGAAGTTTTGCAACACAAGGTTTTCCGGTTTCAGCTCCAACGTCAAGTCGACCGGGCTCAACGCGGCGCGAAGCCGGTCGACCGTCTCTTGCTCGTAAACGCCGGGTCGGAAGTAAGCCAGCGTGATGTGCGGACACAGCGCGTACCCGAGCGGAACGACCTTTTCCAGCGTCGTGTAGAGCTTGTCGAGCGCCGCGTAACTTTCCTCGTCCGCCGGCTCCCAACCGACGACGATACTGACGCTAACCATATTAAACGCCCAAGTCGCCTTCATTTGGATCGGCTTTTTCGGGAGGACTTCGCGCACGAGCGGGAGC
>JAFYVO010000340.1 GCA_017549085.1 Thermoguttaceae bacterium | reverse complement strand
TTTGAGGTCGCGAAGAAGGGGGGGACCGCCGGCGTCGTCTTGAACGCGGCGAACGAAATCGCCGTCGACGCTTTTCTCAACGGACGAACGACGTTCGACAAGATTCCCGTCGTTTGCCGTCAAATCCTTGAAAATCATACGTTTGAAGAAAAACCGACGCTCGAGCGCATCGTCGAACTCGACGCTTGGGCGCGAAAGGAGACCGAAATATGGATTTCTCGATAGCGGCGTTGCTCGGCGTCGCGGAAGACGCTTCGGCGTTGGCGAACGCGTTGGCGGTCGCTTGGCGCGTCCTGATCGTCCTGTTGGGCGTCAATATGCTGATTATCGTACACGAGTGGGGGCACTTCATCGTCGCCCGGATGTGCGGCGTCCGCTGCGATAAATTTTACATTTGGTTCGACGCGTACGGCTTCAAGTTTTTCAGCTTCAAATGGGGCGACACCGAGTACGGTCTCGGTTGGCTTCCGCTCGGCGGGTACGTGAAGATGCTCGGCCAAGAGGACAATCCGGGCGGTATTCAAGCGGAGATCGAGCGCGCCAAACTTGAACGTTCCGAAAAAGACGGCGAGCTTTCCGCCGAGGAAAAAGCGGCGAAAGACGAAGAGATCGCGAAGCTCGAAAAGCAAGCGTTCGCGCCGGACAGCTATTTGGCGAAGAACGTTTTCCAACGGATGGCGATCATCTCGGCGGGCGTTTTTATGAACGTCGTTTTCGCGATCGTCTGCGCGACCGCCGCGATCTTGATCGGAACGCCGGAGTCGTCGGCTCGCGTCGGTTTTGTCGCGCCCGGTTCTCCCGCTTGGAAGAGCGGAATGCAAGCCGGGGACGAAATCGTCGGGATTAACGAAAATAAAAAACCGGTTTTCTCGTCGATTATCGTCGCGACGATGGACGGGAAGGAAACGAACTTCGACGTGTTGCGCCCCGGAGCCGACGCGCCGACGACGTTGGCGATTCAACCGCGCTTCTCGAAGGGCGACATGAACCCGACGATCGGCGTCGGCCCGTCGATATCGCTCGACTTGGCGTCGATTTCCGGCGGCGTCCCGTACGCGACGTCGCTCGACGCGCAAGAAGCGGCGCAAATTGCGGAGCGGCTCGGCGCGTTGACCGGCGGCGAGCGGCTCGTTTCGATGAACGGCGTCCCGGTCGAAACGCCGGCCGATCAATACCGCTTGGCGCGGCTCTTCGTCGACCGTCCGATCGAATATGTCTTCGCGCCGACCGTCGTCGGGAAAGCGGGCGAGCGTTCCGTCGACGAAACGAAGGAAAAAATCGCGGTAACGATTCCGCCGACCGGCGCGCCGGAGATCGGCGTTCGCCTGACGATGGGGGAAATCGTCGAGATCCGCCCCGGTTCCGCCGCCGAAAAAGCGGGGCTCCGCAAGCGCGAAGTCGACGAAACCGGCGCCGTAACGCAACGCGGCGACGTCCTGCTCGAAATCGACGCCGAACCGATTCTCGACCCGCGCTTCCTGCCGTATCGTATGTTCGCGAGCGGTTCGAAGGAAACGCGCCCCGAGTTGGCGGCGAAAGCGGCGAAGGTCGAAAACGCGGAAACCGCCGCGAACTCGAAAGACGCGCCCCTTTCGGTCGCGCCGACCGGAACGCAAACGGTCGCGCTGACGGTCTTGCGGGACGGCGAACGCGTCGACTTGACGGCGAACTTGCCGAACGCGGCGCCTTACGACGGTTTCGCGTCGAGCCGCGGCGCGATGGCGTGCGGGCGACTCGGCGTCGCCTTCGAGGTGTTGCCGGTCGTTTCCGGAATCGACGGAACCGTTAAAACCGACGCGAACCCTATCGGCGGCGAAATCGTTAAAATCGAAGCGACCGTTCCGGATCCGGGCGCCGACGCGTCAAAAGAAGCGCAAAGCCTCTTCGAGGCGCTGACCGGCGCGAAAGCGGGGACGGGCGCGCAAACGAAAACGACCGAAATCGTCGGCGCGACCGACGCGGAACGCTCCGAGATCGCGCTGAGTTGGTTCTCGAGCGTCGCGCCGCTTTTGCCGAGCGGAACGCCGGTCGCGGCAACCGTTTCGACGAAGGACGGCGTCGAGGCGAAAATCGAAACGACGCTCCGTCGCGCCGAAGACGCTTTTATCGTCGAACGCGGCCTGTACTTTGGCGGCGACGCGGTTTTCCATCGCGCCGACTCGCTGGGCGAAGCGTTAAGTTTCGGCGTCGCTAAGACTTGGGAATGCGCGACGATGATCTTTACGACGCTGAAAAACTTGGGCTCGACCGTCTCCGCGAAGGCGCTCGGCGGCCCGGGGATGATCGTCGGAACCGCGTACGCGGCGGCGGGCGAGCAAAACGGCGTCTTCCTTTTGTTCCTCTGCATGATCAGCGCAAACCTTGCGGTTGTTAACTTTTTGCCGATTCCGGTGCTGGACGGCGGGCATATCGTCTTCCTCCTGTACGAGGCGATAACGCGCCGCAAGCCGAACGAAAACGTCCAAGTGATTTTGAGTTATATGGGCTTGGCGTTGATTTTGGCCCTGATGTTTTGGGTGATTTACCTCGACGTCGTGCGTTACTGCTTCTAACGGCGGCGCTGTAAAGCGCGAAACGACAAAAATTAGCGGCGACGTTTGAAGAGCGTTTGCCGGGAACCGAACGGCGGTCGACGTGAAAACGCGTCGACCGCCGTTTTTTATCGACGCGGCGCAAGTCCGAACTCTTGCGCGCTTTAGTTTTAACGCGTCGCGGCGGTTGGGGGCCTCCGGTTTGGGGGCGGCTTGTCGGCGGCGGTTCCTCGTTCTTTCTTGGCGGGCGCGGCGGGAAACGGCGAAGGGGAACGCCGACGATGGGCGTCGAAATACTTAGCAAGGCGCCTAAGTTTTCTATTTTGCCCTCCTTGACAAATGGGAAAGGTTTGCGTATAATAACGTTTATACGCCTTGATAGCGTGTTTTTTGACGCTTAATATCTTAAAACAGGAAGGTTGCGCAAAATAGGGCGTTGCGCGAGTCGCGCGACGAACCGTTAAACGTCCTTGGCGCGCCGACGAACGGAAAGCGGAATCGATGAACGCAATTCAAAATGAAACGCGGCTCTTAACCGCAAAGGAAAAACGCGAACGCGCGACGCGTTGGAGCGAAAGACTTTTGACGGCGCTCGACGCGTTGGCGACCGCCGCGCTTTGGGGCGTTTTCGCGTCGACGTTCGTTCGTTGCGCTCTCGTTCCGTCGGAACGCGGCGCCGCGTCGACGTTTGTTTTTCTAACGTTTGCGACGATAGGCGTTTACGTCTTGCGCGAGACCGTTTGGGTTTGGCGCGAATCTCCTTGTCGCCTCCCGAAATCGGAGTTCCGGGCCCGCGTCCGTTCGTTTTCCTTGCCGATTTGGGGGACGGCGGCGGTCGTCGCGGCGACGTTGGGCGCGAATCGGGGCGGTTCGGCGTGGGCGTCCGTTGGCGCGATCGCGGTTTACGTCCTTGCCGTCGACCTTGGCGCGGCGCGTTTTGCTCGCCGTTGGGGCGCGACCGTCGCGAGGGATTGGCGGCTTGCGTTCGACGTCGATAGCTTGTCGCCGAAAGACGGGAAAAACGCCGCTTCTTGCGACGCAACCCAATTAGCGGCGGTATGTTGCGCCGTCGAAGAAAAAGGCGTCGACCTAGCGCGCGCCGACGATTTTGACGAAGAAAACGCGGAAGGCGAGGACGGCGCCGACGGCGAAACGATTGCGATGCAACGTCGCGTCCGAGCGCAGGGCGGGGGAACGCAAATTTTCGGCTCGATCGCGGTCGAATTTGAGTCGGAAACCGAAGTCGCGCCGGTATTTATCGCGTTTTGCCCGCCGTTCGAGGGGATTCCGTCGTTCGACTTCGAGCAAGTCGCCGGGCCGGAGATCGCCGTTCAAGCGACGAGCGTTCAACCGTTTGGCGTTCGGCTCGAAGCGAAACGGCGTCTTGCGCAAAACGCGGAGTCGCAAGACGTTGCGAACGGCGAAAAAATTCAAATCGAATATTTCGCGTCTTTTCCGCCGTTCGACGAATCGGACGAGGCGGCTTTGTAAACGGCGTTTGCGACGTCTAAACGAAGCGAAGACAATGTTTAAGCGACGGCGAAAAACGCGCGTCGGGAACGAAATTTTACTTGGCAGGGGGCGACCCCGTTTCGCGTCGGCGTTTTAGGTTGACGCAACCGTTTTATTTAAAGGGTTTAGTGATGAAGTTGATTCAAGCGATCGCAAGCGCCGCGTTGATTTTTTCGGCGGTCGGCGCGTTCGCGGCGGACGACGTTCGCGTCGTCGAGCGTCCGGAAACCGGCGACGCCGCGCCGCATTATTTGACGAACCGAGCCCCGCTCGAACCGTCGCCGTTTTTGAAGTTGCCGCTCGGCGCCGTCAAGGCCGAAGG
>JAFYVO010000339.1 GCA_017549085.1 Thermoguttaceae bacterium | reverse complement strand
GCGAACCTGCTCGACGACTACTTTGATTATCGTTGCGGAGCGGTGAAAGCGCGACGCGAAATGGAGGACGGCGGGATGCGCGCTCGTTCGATGAAGTGCCGTTATTTGGACGACGGTCGAACGACGACGAAGCGGCTTCTCGCGGCGGGGCTCTTTTTCTGCGCGATGGCCGCGGCGGCGGGGGCGGTTATTTTCCTCCGACGCGGGGCGCCGATCCTGATTTTCGCGGGCGTCGGGGCGTTTTTGGCGTTCTTTTACTCCGCGCCGCCGTTCCGTTTGAGCTTCCGCGGACTCGGCGAAGCGTCGGTCGGCGCGCTTTTCGGACCGACGACGATGTTAGGCGTCGCTTACTCCGCTTGCGGTCGCTTCGACGCGGCGACGGCGGCAATTTCCGTTCCGATGGGGCTTCTCGTCGCGAATATCCTTTACGCGCACTCGATTCTGGACTTGGAGCCGGACCTCCGCGCCGGGAAGAAGACGTTCGCGGCGCTCCTTGGAACGAAGGGGCGAGCGGTTGCGTTTTGCGGCGTTTTGGTCGCGGCGATTTACCTGTCGATCGTCGTCGCGGTCGCGCTGAAAGTCCTTGCGCCGTCGACGCTTATCGTCTTCGCGACGGCGCCGCTGGCGTTGGCGTATTTCCGAGCGATGCGTCTTTACGCGGTCGACCCGGAGCGCAAAATCGAGCGTCGCGCTTGGTACGGCCCGATGGAATATTGGGACGTTTATCTGCAAAAGAAGATCGATTGGTTTATGATCCGTTGGTATTTGTCGCGAAATTTAACGGTCGCGTTCGCGCTTTGCCTCTTGGCGGCGCTGGCGTTCGAGCGTTTCGTCGGGTGACGCCGTTAAATTTTGCGCCGTTTGTCTGATTTAGCGTCGGCGACGGAGCGAGTTCGCCGGCGTTAACTTTGTTCGTTTGTTTTAATCCGTTGATTTAACCCGGGCCCGCGCCGGTTGGAGTCGCCGACTTTCGCGCCGCGTCCGTTTTCGAATCGGTTCCTAAGATGTCGATATTAAAGCGTTTCGTTCAGCACTTGTCCTTTGTCCGTTGGTTCTTCCGCGTTCGCGTTTTGGGGCGTCGCGAGCCGCTTCAGTCGGTGATTTTCATCACGAACCGCTGCAATCTGCGCTGCAAACACTGCAACGTCGTCGAGGAGCGCGACTGCACGACGAAAAGTTGGGCGCAGATCGAGGAAGAGCTGAAAAAGTGCCGGGCGCTCGGTTCGCGTTTCGTCGACTTTGAAGGCGGCGAGCCGTTTATTTGGCGCGACGGCGACAAAACGATCGACGATTTGTGCGTTTTGGCGAAGAAGCTCGGCTTTTTCTCGACGACGATCACGACGAACGCGCAAATCCCGTTCGACGCGCCGAACTCCGACCTGATTTGGGTAAGTCTCGACGGCGTCGGCGCTTATCACGACGCGGTGCGGGGGCCCGGAGCGTTCGAGCGTTTGGAGCGGAACGTCGCGGCGTCGAAGCACCCGTTTTTGAACGCGAATATGGCGATCAACCGGCTGAATTACGAGTCGGTCGAAGAGGTGGTGCGCTATGTGACGGAACACCCGCGCTTTAAGTACTTATCGGTCAACTTCCACACGCCGTACCCGGGGACGGAAGACCTTGCGCTCGACTGGGAGACGCGTTGCGCGGTGATCGACAAGCTCTTGGAACTGCGCAAAAAGGGCGCTCCGCTGATGAACTCGGCGCGCGGGATTCGCAAGTTGAAGGACATGAGCTTTAAGAAGCGTTGTTGGATTTCGAACTTCGTCTCGGTCGACGGCGTTTTTCATAAAGCGTGTTTAGGCGAAGAGTTAGGTCTGTGCGACCGCTGCGGTTTCGGGATGGCGACCGAGATGACCGGCGTTTACTCGCTCCACCCGGAAACGGTGATGGCGGGGTTGCGCGCTCGAATGTGACGCCGTTTGAGCGTTTTTCGCGTCGACTGAAGCGCCGTCGAGACCGTTCGACGGCGCTTTTTTTGTCGGCGGTTGGGCGCGAGACGCCGGGCGTTGGCGTTGTAAGGGCTGAAAAATAAAGATTTGCGTTTGCCGGCGGTTTTATCGAGTCAGCTGGCGGCGACGCGGCGTCAAGAGTTCGTAATTCCCGGCGAATTCCGATTTTCGCTTGCCGGTTGGCGCGCGATAGAGGCTTTTAGGCCCCAATCCCAGTCGTATTCCGCTTCTTTCGGCGCCGTTTTGGGGTAGGCGCGATAAAAATCTCGCTCCAGTTTGGGTTTGTGCAACCAAAACGTCGGCTTATCCTTGGATTTGGGGCTCAACCAGACGACGGGATCGCCCGAATCGTCCGGCTTGTACCCCTTGTTAAGTAGCTCCGCCTCCAAGTCTTTGGAATAAGAGAGATTCAACGCGGAAAGTTGGGGGAAATTCTTAAAGAGGAACTCGACGTCGGGATAGAAACCTTGGACCTCCCGCAAATCTAACGACTGTAACGAAACCGCCGCCGGACCGTCGGCTAAAATTCGCAAACCTTCCGACGAAACGGACGTTCCGTCAAGACATAACCCATCTAATTTAGGGAGGTTGCGAATGCTTTTCAACGCTTTGTCCGTTATCGCTTTGTTTAAAGCCAGCGTAAGAGTCTCGAGGCACGAACTGTTCAACGATTCAAAGTCTTTATCTTGGACGTCGCTCGCGGATAAATTCAACGACGTAAGCGCCGGTAGCGTCGAAAGATAAGGGATAACGCTCGCCGTCCCGCGACAGCCGATCAAATCGAAATTCACAAGCGCCGTTAGCTCTTGTAACGCGGGATTCCCGGCGTTAAACGCGTTGTAACTTAAGTCGAGCGTCCGCAAGCGTTTGTTCGCGGCGATCTCGCTGAAAATCGTCTCGTCGAGTCCGGATTTTTTCAGCGACAAATGTTCGAGCGCGCCAAAGTCTCGCAAATATCGGAAATTCTCTTTCGGAAAAAGCGAGTAGTTCGCGGAAAGATAGGTTGTCGACGAAGCGTTTAAATATTGCAAAAACGACCCGTTCAACTTCGAATCGCAAACGTAAAATTGTCGGAGATTCGACAGCGACGCAAGAAACGCTAAGTCCGCGTCGCGCAAGCCCTTGCAGCGATGAAAACCGACGCTGAGAACGAGAGGATTCCCCCGAATCGCTTCCCAAACGTCTGCTTCAAACGTTGCGTATTCGAACGTTAAGTACTCCGTTTGCGGGCGGTTGAGCGTTTGGAAATAATCGCGCGTTATCTTGGTCATTGAGGCGCTCCTTAATGAAAATCGGTTGGAAGTCCTTAAAATGAAAGCGTTTAAACGATCGACGAAACCAACGCAAGCGCTAACCGCGGCGCTCGAGTTCTTCGGCGATTTTTTCGACGGCCAGCTCGATCGGCGAGTCGACGAAGTCGGTCGCTTGGCGGAGCGTTTCCAATTCGGCGATTCGGCGGTTGCGCGACGCGGGGTCGAGGAACCAATCGGCGAGAATCGCGGCGGCTTCGTCGCTGCGGTCGTTCGGCGAAATGAATTCCGGGAAGAGCATCAACGCGCGTTCGCGGGGGGTGTGTTCCGTCTGTTTCGCAAATTCGCCCTTCGGGTAGAACGGCGTTTCGCCCGGGACGCGGGAAATCGCCAGCAGGTTCGTCAGGGTGATGTATTTGACGCGTTTCAAAAATCGAAGCGCGAAATTTTGCGGTTTTCCGATGCGATAAAGGATGACCGTCGGCTTGCAAAGGGACAAAAGTTCGATCGAAACGGAGCCGGAAACCGCCATCACAGCGTCAGACGTCGCCATAATCTTTGACGCCGCACCCACTTCAATAACGATGTCGTCCAAACGCGCTTTGGCGGCTTTGGGAGCGATAATTCCCCAATGCTCGTCTTTAAACGCGGCAACTCGAAACTGAATCGGAACAGCCGAAACTTGAGCAAAGCGCTCCTGAATTATTCGCGCCGCCTTGAGCATGGTTGTAATATTCTGCTCAACTTCCTGAGTGCGCGAGCCGGG
>JAFYVO010000338.1 GCA_017549085.1 Thermoguttaceae bacterium | reverse complement strand
TAAAAAGCGACGGCCCCCGATTTCCGAATGAAAACCGGAGGCCGAGAGCGCAAACGTCGACGGCTAACGAAAGTTAGCGTCGCGCCGACGCGTTGTTAAAGTCGGCGCTTTGCGTCGAGTTTTTCGACTACTTCCACGCTTCGAGGTAACGCGCCAACTTATGCATGTCGCTGCCGACTTTGATCGGGCGTTGGTAGGCGCGAAGTTTGCTCATGTTGATGAGGTCTTCGAACGCCGGGAAGGTGAGACCCATCGGGTCCGAACCGCTGTTGACCGAGATCATGACGCCGTTCTTGCCGTCTTCGCAAAGCGCGCGGTAGCAACCGACGCCGATTTGGCTGCCGACGATGACGTCGTAAGCGGTCGGTTGGTTGCAGCGAACTTCGTAACCGAATTGGAGACCGTTGAATTTGCGGCTGGCGCCGGTGCGGCGTTTGTATTCTTCCGCCATCAAGCGGCCCAAACGGGACGAGTACTTGAGCTGCGAAACCGGGAAGTGCCCGAAGGTGTCCGGTTTGAGCGATTTGTATTCGTCCATCGAAATGCACTTCTTGATTTCTTCTTGCGGAAGGAATTCGGCGACGCCTTCGGAAATGATCGCGACGAAGGATTTTTTGCCTTCTTTTTCGCGAGCGATGACGAGGTCGACCAAGTGATTGACGACGTGCGACATGTCGACGATCGTGCGCATGACCGGTTTGCCTTCGGCGTCGAGGACTTCTTTGCCGGTTTCCGGGTCGATCGTAACTTCGGTCGTTTTCCAGCTTTCGTCGATGTCTTCGAGACCGACGACCGCGCTGGCTTCGCCGGCAATCGAGGCGCCGTAAGCCAACCAAGCGGCGGCGCGACCCATCAATTGGCAAACGAAACCGGCGCCCGCCGCTTCGCTGTCCGCCAAGAGGTTGCGAACTTGCTTCGCGAGGAGTTCGACCGCGGTGAAGTAACCGAACGTGAACGGAATGCCTTCGTAGTCGTTGTCGATCGTTTTCGGGAGGTGGACGACCTTAATGCGTTTCGCGTCGGCCGGTTTGCGGTCCATAAAGAGCTTGAACTTCGCGGCCGTGGTGAGCGTGTCGTCGCCGCCGATCGAGACGAGCGCGTCGATACCGAGCGAGCAGAGCGCTTGGTAGACGGTTTCCATCGGGGCGAGCTTTTCGGCGTCTTCGAGGTCGGCCGGCGTTTTGAGGTGTTTGCCCGGGTTGGCGCGCGCGGTGCCGATGCAGATGCCTTGACGGGTGCGGAGACCTTCGGCGGTGCATTTGTCGAGACGGACGTAGGCTTCGCCTTCTTTCAGAACGTCGCCTTCTTTGTAGTCGACGAGGTGGGTGTAGCCGTTCAGCATACCGTAAACTTCAACGCCGGCGCGAGCGAAGCAGATCGCGGCGCCGCCGATGACGGCGTTGGCCGCCGGGGCCGGACCGCCGGAGAAGAGGATAGCGACTCGTTTAATGTCCGTGTTCGGTCGCGAAGGACTGTCAAGCGCGGTGCTCATATTGGGAAAACCTTTCCGTTAATAAAATGTTGAAACCGGGAAAACTGGGAAGCGCGCGAGCGGAGCTCGGGCTTTTAAGCGTCGCGATTTCAACGGTCGACGAAAGAGGGGCGTCGCGGGGGAAACGGTCGAAAAAACGCGTCGGCCCGCTCCGCTCCAAAATCCATTGACCCTATTTTATTACAAGCGGAAAATTTTGCAATCGGGACGGAGAACAATTTCCGCGCTTTCGAACCGTTTTTAACGCGAAGCGTCGACGGCGAAGACGGAGAGACGTTTTTCTTGTTTTTTTAACGGTCCGCGTCGTTTTTTCGGAACGCCTTGTCTCGCTCCGCGTCGAAATGAACGGCGACTTTTCGGTTGAGGCGTCCAAAGTGTTAAAAAGGAAAAATAGGAGAAAATGCAACGTTTGGGAAAGCTGGGAAAAACAGGTAAAACAGCGGCTTCGTTTAGAAAAACGTTCGTGGAAAACGTCGGGAATTTCGGCTTTTTTCGGCAAAGAAGCGTTTTTCGGACGCGTCGGCTTTATTGGTAAAATCGGCGTATCCCGAACGACCGACGGCCAAAACTCGCCGGTCGCTAAAATTTTTTTATTTTTATATAGTATTTTTTGACAAGTTACGTTAAACTAAATAAGAATACGTCTCAATAGGCGACCTGCGCGTCCAAAGAAAATCGAACGCCGCGACGACCGGCGATTTTCTTTTCGACGTCCTTCGACTTGTTCGGAGGGGAGAGCGCGTCGGTTGCGAGCGCCCGTCTCGACGTCCAGTGCGACGGGGCGGGACGACGTCGGAGCGCGTCTTTTTTCCTTTGGAAGAGCGCGCCGTCGGTATCGGTCGTCGGCTTCGAATCGGCTTCGTCGGTTCGGGGTTTCGATCGTATCGATTACTTAACGTTAAAATACGGCGGTAAAAAAGAGAAAAAAGGCGCGCGGTTAGGCGTCGGCGAAGGTTTGGATCCGCTTTCGTTCGTTCGCGCCGCGTTCGGTTATTATTTACTCAAGGAATGAACACAATGTCGCAACAAGGTAAGCAATTTCTGTCCGGTCTTGTGAATCGCGTTTTTCACTCGAAGAAAAAGACGAACGCGCCGTCGCGTCGTTTGGGTATGGAACCGTTGGAAGATCGGCAATTGCTCGCCGTCGATCCGACGCTGTTGGCCGCGGCGAACGCCGAAGCCGCTCAAACTTCGACGCTCGTCGGGCCGGTCGTTGAGTTCGACCTCGCCGCGTTGACCGAAGTCAAAGCCGCCGCGCCGACCTTCTCCGTTTCGAACGGAACCTTTGAAGAAACGACGCTCGTCTCGAAGCCGGAATCGTTCCAAGCGACCGTCGGCGACCTCGTCTCGAACGCGACGATCGTCGACGACACGCCGTCCGACGCCGCGCCCGATATCGCCGTTTCGATTCGTCCCGAATACGGGGATGATTACCTTGGCGACGTCCTTCAATACGTTACCGAATACAGCCAAATGGGTTGGGCCGCGACCCTTGCGAATATGCTGACCTACGCCGGTTGGGGCCCGTCGTCCGAAGCGGTCGACCCGGATTCCGAAACGAAACCGGAAAACCAAGTGTTCGATTACTTTACCGACGCGTTCACGAACGAGCAATCGTCGCTCCTTTACGGTCTCGCTTGGTTTATGAACGGTTCCGCCGAGTATATGCCGCAAGGGCAACAAGGTTGGGCGCAACTTGACGAACAGTCGACCGCCGGCAACCTTTTCCCGACGACGAGCGGCCAATGGAACTCTTACGCCGACTACTGCCGCGAAATCCTCGCGTCCGATATTATGTCGCCGTTCTACGGGGTTCAAACCGAATACCTCTCGAACGGGGCCGCGGTCGGCGTTGAAATCCGTTTCTCGACGATCGCCGGCGACGCGACCGACGCGTTGACGCAACAACCGCAAAAAGAATGGGTTACCCTCTGGGGCTTCACGACCGACGACGCGAACGGCTACTATAACAAAAACGACAAAAGCTACTATACCGGGATGATCGTTTCGACGACCGACGGCGAAATCCGCACGATTCCGGTCGTTTGGGATAACTCGATCGGCGAACACGGCGCGTACCGCCTCGTCGGAACGAACGCCGCGCAAGGGCAAGTTCCGTACGTCTATTCGTTCACGGCGCTCGAACGGATGCCCGGTTACGGCGTCCAAGCCGACAAGTACGAAAAGAACGACACGCTCGCCGACGTTATCGCCAATCCGAAAGCCGACCTCGGCGCGATCGACGTGATCGTCGGAGACGCGACCGGCGATCGCACGGTCGAAGGGAAAGAAATCATTCTTGAAAACCTGACCCTTTACTCCGACGCGCCGAACGCCGAAACGAGCGCCGACCCGGTCGACTACTACGCGTTCTCCCTCGAGCAAACCGCGTCGAACTCCGACTATATTCTCCTTGAATACCAAGAAGCGTACGGCGTCGCGCCGCTGAGCGTTACGCTTTACCTGCGCGCTGAAGACGGCTCCTTGATTCCGCTCGATCCCGAAACTTACGGTTACGAGCCGGGCCGCTACGACGCGACCTTCTCGAAGGAAAAGACGTACGTCGTCGGCGAAGACGGCAAAACTTACGCGACGACGACTTGCCGCCATCGCATTTCGCTCGCCGGGTTGAATCCGGGCGGTTACGGCGACAACCAATTCTACCTCAAGGTGGAATTCGCGAATCCGCAAGCCGCCGGTCAAGTCAACGACGGTTACAAACTGACCTTCCACGCCGGTTTTGACGACAGCTACGAACAAAACGACGAATTTGAAGACGTCGCGAACGCGCCGGTCGGCTCGAACGGCAACTTGGGCGTTCTCTTCGGCTCGCAAGTTTTGACCGACCTCGTTTTGAAGCAATACAACCGCAACGAAGCGTCGGAAGTCGACTGGTTCCGCTTCGAAATGACCGGCGAAGGGACCGCCGATTCCGCCGTCAACCTTTACTACAAATCGAAGTTCCTCCAAACGAACGACGGCGACCTCGACATTTACCTCTATAAAGCCGACGACTCCGACCCGCGCGGCTACAAACTCGTTTCGCGCAGCGAAAAGGTCGTCGACAACGTTGAGTCGATTTCGCTTGAAGGTTTGGACGCGGGCGTTTACTTTGTTAAGGTCGTCGGTTTCAAGGGCGCCAGCAACGTCGGTTACAAACTCGAAATCGTTCCGGGCGTTTGCGACGTTCCGGACGCGAGCTTGGAAGTTCCGACCAATTCCGCTTGGGGGTCTTCGCTCGTCGTTACGACGCAAAAACAAACCGTTTCCGAAACCGAAGTTTTCCAAAGCGAAGCGTCGATCGGTTCCGAATCGGATATTTACCTGAACTATAACGTCTCGATTTCTAAGAACGCCGACTACGCCGGCGCGTCGCTCGCCCTTTACATTAACGGCGTTCTTGTCGACGCCGCCGACGTCGTCGACGCGTTGAACTCCGAAGCGAACGCCAAGGGAATGCTCGCCTCGACGCGCGAACGCTTGATCGAGCTCTTCACGACCGGTTTGGATATGAAAGCCGGCGAAACGTTGAACGTCGCCGACTTCAACATCGGTTGCGTCTCCGACGCGAACTCCTTGGCCGGCAAGTACTTCGATTCTAGCGCGGCGGCGAAGAACGCGGTCGCGCTCGTCTTGAACCCGACGAATTACGAACTCGGCGCCTTCTACGCTGAAAACGCGAGCGAACCGTTCTCCTTCTTTGAAGGCGAAAAGGTCGTCGTCGACGGCGTTGAAGCGACGTACAAAAACGGCGCTTTCGTCGACGCTTCCGGAAACGCGATCGCGACGACCGTCGGTTCGACCGCGACGCTCAACCGCGGCAACGGCGTCGTTGCGTTGACGAAAGCCTTCGGGACGCCCCTCGTCGACGGTTCCGTCGCGGACGATTACGTCGCGCTCGACGGCGTCGCGAAGGAAGTCGAATACCTCGTCGACAACAACTTTGCGACGGCGTGTTTCACGCTCGACAAGATGGACGAAGACAAGTTCGCGCCGAACGCCAATCCGTCGGAAGTCGTCGAAAACGACAATCCGCGCGAAACGAACCCGGATCTTGGCGTCGCGAACATTGAAAATCTGCGCCCGATGTTGGACGAAAACGGCGAAATCGTCTATAACGAAAACGGCGACGCGTTGATGAATCGCGTCATCGAAAATCTGCGCGTTACCGGCAAGACCGACGCGAGCGACGCGCCGATCGCCGACTGGTTCAAGTTTGACCTGAAGGACGCGACGGACGCCGCGACGCAAAACTACGCGAACGCCTACGTTCGTATTTTGCTCGACGAAACGAATCCGGCGAACGCGACCGGCGACCTCGACCTTTACCTCTACAAAGCGGTTCTGAACGACCCGAACTCGACGTTCGAAGAAGCCTACGCGACCGGCGCTTACACGCTCCAACTCGTCGGCAAGAGCTCGGGCGTTTCCAGTGTCGAAACGATTAATTTCGCCGACGTTAACGCGGCGGCGGGCGGTAAAGAGAGCCGTTCGATCACCGAAGGGACGTACTTCGTTCGCGTCGCCGGTTTCAACGGTTCGGCGAACCAATACGCTCTCGAACTCGGCGGCTTCACGCAGTCCGGCGTCGTTGTTCCGACCGACCCGCAAGACTACTTCAACGACGAAACGACGACGTTGGGCAAAGACGCCGTTACGCTCTTGAACTCCGTCGCGACGTTGGCTTGGGAAATCCCGAACGGCGATTACGTTTCCGACGTTCGCGTCCGTTACCGCGCGCTCGACGCCGACGGCAATCCGACGGGCGAATGGATCGTCGCCGGAACTTACGATCGTTCCGCGACCGGTTGCAAGATCGCCGGTTTGGAAGCGGGAACCAAATACGAGTTCCAGCTCCAAATCAAGAACTACTTCACCGAAACGATGGCGCCGGAAGAACTCGAAGGTTGCGTCGTTGAAGACGGTTGGCTTTGCGCGAGCGTTGAAAAATCGACCGCCGACTTCCTGAACGAAGTCGTTTATCGCGCGGTGATCGTCGGCGTCTCCGACTACTCGGGGACCGCCCTCGACCTGACCGCCGCCGCGAACGACGCCGAAGCGTTCCGCGACGCGCTCTTGACCGACCCGCAATGGGCCGAAGAAAATATTACGTTGCTGAAGAACTCCGAAGCGACGAAGGCCGGCGTTTTGCGCGTGTTGAAACAAATCGCCGAGGTTTCGGACGACAACGACGTCGTCGTCTTCTACTTCGCGGGCGGCGGTTCCGCCGGTTTTGTCGGCGGCGAATCGGTCGGTTACCTGAAGACCTACGGTTCGCAACGTTCGCAATACGTTTCGAGTTTTGACCTGAGCGCCGCGTTCGACGATATCGCCGCCGGTTCGAAACTCTTCTTCCTCGACGGCGGCCAAGTCGCGAAAGACGTCGAAGAAACGGCGATCAACTACAAAGCCTTCGTCGATTCGCTGACGAATTCGACGAAGAACGGCGCGTCCGACCGTCCGGCGCAAACGAGCGTCCTGACCGCCGGAGCGAACGGCCAAATTTCGCCGGTCGGTCGCCAACGTTCCGAATTTAACCTCGCGTTGACCGCGGGAATCGCCGAACTGCAAAAGGTTGGCGCGGTCGCCGACGAAGACGCGAAACCGGGTTTCGCGAACCAAGAAACGCAAGACGTCAAAACGTCCGACGGTCGAGTTACGATGCAAGAGTTGGCCGACCTTCTCGCCGCCGACGAACGCTTGACGAAACTGGAAGTCCTTCCGACTTACGCGACGAACGACGTCGCCGAAGCGGTCTTGGCGAACGGCGAATGGTCGGAAACCGACGCGTTCCAACAAAAATGGCTCGCCGAAAAAGCGATCGTCGTTACGACGACGGTCGACACGGTCGACGCCCACGACGGCAAGATTTCGCTCCGCGAAGCCGCCGCGCTCCTTGGGTCGACGATTCCGAATTCCGCCGAGTTGGTCGACGGCGCGAAGTTCGCCCTTGGCGCCGGTTCGGTCGTTACGATCGGAACGACGACGGGAACGCTTGCCGAAACGATCGTCGTCGAGTACGCCGCCGGTTCCTTCCGCACGACGGAGCCCTGCGCGCTCGATACCGAAACGAAGATGATTGAGTTCAAGAAAACGAACGTCGCGGTCGCTTGGACGGTCGAAGATTGGGCCGCCGGTTCGGTTTCGCTGACCGACGACGCCGGGGTCGCGGTCGCGGACGTCGAATTCAAACTTTACGCGACGGTCGGTTCGCAAGTCGTTGAAGACGAACGCTTCGAAAAGAGCTATCTCTTGAAAGAAGGTTCGACGCTGAAGACCGCGCCGGAAGGCGGCGAAACGCTTTACGTCGTCGCGGACGGCCAAGGTTACAAACTGAAGACCTCCAAGGGCGAAGATTACGCTCGTACGACCGGCCTTTACCTCGAAACGGCGAAGGGCGTTTACGAAGAAGTCAAGCTCTCGACGCGCGCTAACGTCGAACAAAACGTCGAAATGACGAAGATCGTTTTCGACGAGTCGCTCGCCGGTCAAGCGCTGACGGTCGACGAATCGCAAGACGCGATCGTCTTCGCGAACGGCGGTATTGTCGACGCGACGAACTTGAAGGGCGAACTGACCTTCGACGCTTCGACCGGCGCGCTCCGCGTCTCCGGAACCGAATTGGTTTCGTTGATCGGCGTCAAGATTACCGGCGCGACCGGTTCGGCGATTATCGTCGACGAAGGCGCTAAGTTCGAACTCGCGAACTCGCTGATTTCCGGTTGCGACGCCGGTTCGGAAGCGGTCGTTTCGAACGCCGGTTGGCTCTCGTTCGTCAACGTTACCTTCGCTAACTGCGCGTCGGAAAGCGCGTTGATCGCGAACGCCGGAACGCTCGAAATCGCGAACTCGCTCTTCGCGCTCAACGACGGCGCGCTCGTCGACGGCGCCTACGAACTCGCCGCTTCGAACGTCGATTGCGGCGCGGAAGACCCGGGCTTCGTCAACGCGGCCAAGGGCGACTACCGCTTGAGCGTCTTTGACGCCGCTCCGGTCGATCGCGGTTCGAACGCCGCGACGCGTCTCGCTTGCGGTCTCGTCCTCGACTTCGACCTCGCCGGTTCGGATCGTATCGGTCTCGGCGGCGGCTCGGTCGACGCGGGCGCTTTCGAGTTTGCGCCGGAAGCCGAAAACCTCGAAACGCCTTCGACGGTCGTTACGACGTTCGAAGATATCGTCAACCCGACGGACGGCGAAATTTCGCTCCGCGAAGCGTTCTCGTACGCCGGAACGACTTACGAAGTGGAAAGCGAACTCCAAGAAGGCGCGGTTCTCACGACCGCCGACGGACGCGTTCTCGAAGTCAAAAACGGCGTTCTCGTCGAATTTGAAGGCGTCTCCGGCACGCAAAACGGGATGTTCTACGCGCTCCAAGGCGTTTATATGGTCGACGCTTACGGCAAGTCGTTCGAGTTGAAAGAAGAGCAAGTCCTCTTCCTCGCCGACGGAACCGAAGCGACCGTCGTCAACGGCAAGCTCGTCCTCGCGTCCGGGATTCCGGTTCAAGAAGGCGCGGAAATCGTCGCCGCCGACGGTTCGACCGGAAAACTTTCTTACGGCGCCGTCGCCGAATTCTCCGTCGGCCAACCGATTAGCGTCGAGTTGACTTCGACGACGGTCGCGAACCTGTCGCCGGCCGGAACCGCGTTCGACGCCGGAACCTATATCGCGACGTACCAAAAAGACGGGACGTTCGCCGCGACGGTCAACGTTACGACGACCGAGAACAACCAATCGACGACGACCGCCGTCGCCGTTACGTTCACGCTTCCGGCCGACGCCAAGTTTGCGTTTATGCTCGAAGAAACGACGACGACCGAAACGACGGACGCGGAAACCGGCGAAACGACGACTACCACGACCACGACTTACGCGCTCGATCCGGAAGCGCCGCTCGGCGTTATCGCGACCTCGCGAACGGTCGATATGGAAGACGGCGTCTACGCGCTCGTTAATCCGCTCGTCGAAACGATCGGCGGCGTCCAAACGACGATTTTCGAAGCCGGGACGTCCTTGACGCTCCAACGCGGCGTCTTCTACGACGTCGACGGCAAGGTTGTCGACCTGCCGCGCGCGACCGAACTGCTTTCGCCGACCGGCGCGCAAATTGTTTACCGCGCTTCGAACTTCGCTTCCGCCAAACTTAAAGCGGGCGACGTCTTGACGCTCGAAGACGGCGTCGAACGCATTTACAAGGAAGGTTTGACCGTTTACGAATCGGTTACGCTCGGAACGACGATTACCTTCGAAACCGGCCTCGCCGCGGGCGTCGTCGAACTCGAAAAGGGCGAAATCACGGTCGAACGCGCCGTTACGCTCGACGCGACGACGATCGGCGGTTTGACGATCGACGCCGGCGACGCTTCCCGCGTCTTCAACGTCGATATGTACCGCGAAACCTCCGCGACCGCGTCCGCGTACTTCGCCGGTTTGACGCTCCAAAACGGCGCGGCGGAAGACGGCGGTTTGATTTACGTCGCCAAGGACTCCAACCTTAAGATCGCCGACTCGACGCTGAAATCCGCGACGGCGACCCGCGGCGGCGCGGTCTTCAACGCCGGTTCGTTCTCCATTGACGCGAACTCGAAGAAGACGCTCGTCGCCGACGTCGAAGCCGAACAAGGCGGCGCGATTTACAACGAAGGAACGCTCTCCGTCGGTCTCGCGACCATCGACGGCGCGACGGCTAACGCCGAAGGCGGCGCGATTTACAACGTCGGAACCGCGTCGCTCGCCGGCGCGACGATCCAAGACGCGATCGCCGGAACCGACGGCGGCGCCGTTTACAACGCGGGCGTTCTCTCCGCGACTCGCGGCGCGACGATTTCGGGCGGCTTCGCGGCGAACGGCGCGGCGGTTTACAACCTCGGAACCTTCTCCGTCAACAACGCGACTTTCTCCGAAAACGTCGCGACGGAGCAAGGCGGCGCGATTTACAACGCCGGAACCGCGTCCTTGACGAACGCGAAACTGACCGGCAACGAAGCCGGAACCGAAGGCGGCGCCGTTTACAACGTCGGACAATTCCTCGCGACGCGCTCCGTCTTCGCCGAAAACGTCGGCGGCGCGGTCGTTTCGACCGGTTCCGCGACCTTGGCCAGCTCGCTCGTTTTGGCGAACGAAGGCGAAAACGCGCTCGCCGCGTTCGGCGTCGACTCCTCGCTCTTCCTCGTCAACGTTACGGCGGTCGGCAACCTCGGCGGCGTTTACGCTTCCGAAGGCGCGCTCACGATTTACAACTCGATTATCGGCGGAACCGTCGCCCAAGACGACGCGACGTTCGACGCGAAATACTCGATGATCGAAACGACGGTCGAAGCCCTCGACTCGACGAACGCCTCCGTTTACGCGCCGGACTTCGCCGGTTTGGACGAAACCGCTCCTTGGACCGAATGGAACCTGCGCCTCGCCGCCGGTAGCGCCGCGCTTGACGCCGCGTCGAGCGAATACGCGTTCTATCTCGACTTCAACGGCGTCAAAGTCGCGTTGAAAGTCGACTTCAACGGTTCGGGTCGCGAAACCGGTTCCGCCGTCGATATGGGCGCTTACGAAGTCGACGCCAGCTCCGAAACGCCGTCGACGGTCGTTACGACGCTCGACGACACGTTCGACCCGTACGACGGTCAAATCTCGCTCCGCGAAGCGATCAAGTACGCCGCGAGCGCGACCGGAACCGACGAAGCGAGCCATACCGTTACGTTCTCGCCCGACCTCTTCGTCTTCGACAAAGCCGGGACGATCGCGCTCACGAACGGAGAAGCGATTTACGAAGATCCGTTCGGCGGCACGGCGCGTCAAGACCTCGGCGCCATCGTGTTGAGCGGCTCCGTCGTCATTACGACCGAATACGTCGACGAATTTGGCGAAACGAAGTACTACGATATTACGATCGACGGTCGCAACGAAACGCAACTCTTCGTCAAGACCGGCGAAGGGGACGTCGAATTCCGCGGTTTCACGTTCGTGAACGGTAAAGCGACCGGCGAAAACAAAAACGGCGGCGCGTTCGAACTCCGCGAAGGTTCGCTCTCGTTGGTCGACTCGGTCGTCGCGAACAACTACGCCTCGAAAGACGGCGGCGCGGTTTACCAAAACGGCGGCGTTTTCTTCGCGGTTAACACCGTTTTCTACGGCAACGAAGCGAAGCGTTACGGCGGCGCGGTCGCGGCCGACGCGGGCAAGGTTTACATTTACAACTCGACGATCGCGCTGAACGAAGCCGGTATTTACGGCGGCGTTTACTCCGAAGACGGCTTGGTTACCCTCGCCAACTCGATCGTCGCGCAAAACGGCGGCGCGCAAAACGTCGACGTCCGCGCTCAAAACCTCGAAGCGACCGCGAACCTCATCGGCGGTATGGACGCTTGGCGCACGGTCGCCGGTCTGAACGGCAACGTCGTCGGCACGATTCTTGCGCCGACCGACCCGCGCTTCGTTTCGACCGATCCGACCTCGGAAGACTTCCTGCGCCTGAGCGCCGACTCCCCGGCGATCAACTCCGGTTCGAACGTTTACGCGTTCGGTCCGAACGGCGTCCGCCTCAAGTTCGACCTCAACGGCGACGAGCGCGTCGTCGGCTCGGTCGTCGATATGGGCGCTTACGAATCGCAATACCTCGACGTTCCGTCGACGGTCGTTACGACCCTCGCCGACGTCGTCGACCAAACGGACGGCCTCATTTCGTTGCGCGAAGCCCTCGCCTACGCCGAAGAAGGCGCGAAGATCACTTTCGATCTCGGCGATACGGTCGACGCGACGCTCCGCCTCGAAAAAGGCGCGATCACGCTCGATAAGTCGATCGTCCTCGACGCGTCGAACCTCCCGGGCGGCCTGACGATCGAAGGGGACGGCGACCGAATCTTCAACATTGAAAACGGCGCCGACGTTACGCTCGAAAAAGTCGTCCTCACCGGCGGCGAAGCGACCGAAGGCGGCGCGATTTATATGACGTCGGGTAAACTGACGGCGATCAACTGCGTTATTTACGGGAACGAAGCGGCGAAGACCGGCGGCGCGATTTACGCGATCGGCGGCGACGTCAAGCTCCTGAACACGACGATCGCCGGCAACGAAGCGCAAAACTTCCCGGGCGTTTACTTCGGGAACGCGAACGGCCTCTTCGAGTTGCAAAACTCGATTATCGCCGCCAACGCTTCGGAAACGTCCGCCGCGCTCGAAAACTACGACCTGCACGTTACCGGAACCTTCGTCGCGACCGCCAGCCTCGTCGGCGCCGCGACCGAAGCGCTCCAAGCCTACGACGGCGTCAACGGCGTCCTCGTCGGTTCGCCGGAAGCGTTTGTCGACGCCGGTTTCGTCGACGAAGCCTCGAACAACTACGCCTTGCGCGCCGATTCCCCGGCGGTCAACAAGGGCTCGAACCGCTTGGTCGGTCAAGCCGGCTACTACGCTTCGATCCTCCTTTCGGGCTCGAACGTTCGCGTTATTTCGACCGACCTCAACGGCGACGAACGTCTCGTCGGCGGCACGGTCGATATGGGCGCCTACGAATACCAAGTCGCGACGGAAGCCCCGTCGACGGTCGTTACGACCGCGGAAGACGTCGTCGACCCGTTCGACGGTTTGATTTCGCTCCGCGAAGCGATCGACTACGCCGGCAGCGCGTACAGCGTCGACGGTTACGTCCAAAAGGTCGGAACGGAAATCACGTTTGACGCGTCCTTGGCCGGTAAAACGATCGCGCTCGCCGAAACGCTCGAAATCACGAAGTGCGTTACGATCGACGCGGTCGGTTTGAAGGGCGGTTTGACGCTCGACGCGGGCGGCGAGTTCGCCGTCGTTAAGGTTGACGCGACCCCGGATTCCTTGGCGACCGAAGTCGTCTTGGCCGGTTTGACGATCACCGGCGGTTTCGCCGATTGCGGCGCGGGCGTCTACTGCGTCGGCGGCGACGTTCAACTCCTGAACTGCGTTATTTACGGCAACGAAGCGCAAACGGGCGCGGGCGTTCGCGTCGACGCCGGTTCGGTCTCGATCGTCAACACGACGATTACGAAGAACGAAGCGTCGAACGCTTACGGCGGTTTGTACAGCCGCGGCGGTCAAGTCGCGCTCCGCAACTCGATCGTCGCCCTGAACACGGTCGACGGCGAAACGGACGGCGCGGACGTTTACCTTAGCGGCGATTTCTCGATTCGCGCGTCGCTGATCGGCGTCGCGGCCTCTTGGGTCGCGAACGCTTACGACGGCGTCGCCGGGAATATCGTCGGTTCGCCGAACGCGCCGGTCGACCCGTCCTTCACCGATTGGGCGAAGAACGACTTCACGCTCGGCAAAAACGCCGACGGGTTCGTTTCCGTCGCGCTGAACGCCGGCGACAACTCGCTGACCGTTTACCCGAACGGCAAAGTTCCGGCGACCGACGCCGCGGGCAATCCGCGCTTCATCGGCGGTTCGGTCGATATGGGCGCCTACGAGTCCCCGATGGGCCCGACCGAAATCCCGAGCCTGATCGTTACGACCGCGGAAGACGTCGTCGACCCGTACGACGGGAACATTTCGCTCCGCGAAGCGGTCGCCTACGCGAACAACTACGGTCTCGACCGCACGATCACCTTCGCCGAATCGATCAACGGCTCGACGTTCTACCTGAACTCCGAGCTTAAGATCGGCACGGATATGACGATCGACGGTTTGGCCAACGGTTCGCTCGGCGTCGTTTTGACGACTTCGAACGACGTCGCCGACCAACGCATTATCAACGTCGACGCGGGCAACGTCGTTATTAACGGCGTTACGATCACGAACCGTCGTTCGGAACGCCTCCAAGCGGGGCTCGACGACCTCGCGATCGAACAAGGCGGCGCGATTTACGTTCGCACGGGTTCCGTTTCGATTTACAACTCGTTGATTACCGACAACGCCGCCGAAAAAGGCTCCGCGGTTTACGTTAACGAAGCGAACTCGACCGCTTACGCGAAATTGGTCAACTGCACCGTCGTCGCCAATACGGCCAACGGCGCGACCGACGGCGCGGCGCTTTACGCCGAACTCGGTTCGCTCCAACTGTACAACACGATCGTCGCGTTGAACGATGCGACCTCGACG
>JAFYVO010000337.1 GCA_017549085.1 Thermoguttaceae bacterium | reverse complement strand
AGCGGAATCGTCCCGCAGTCGCCGACGCGGAGAAGGCTTTCGGCTTCCTCTTTGTCCTTGGCGCCGATATCGACCCAAAGGTCGGTAACCTTCGGGACGCGTTTGCGTTCGTCTTCGGTCAAGAGGTGAATCGCCTTGCGCCCGATAACGCCCTCGACCGGGCCCTTGCGTCCCCAGAAGGTAACGCGAACGCCGACAAGCGTTTGCGGGTCCCATCCGCCGAGCGGAAGGACGTAAACGAAACCGTCGGAGTCGATGTAATTGACCGTCAAGCCGATTTGGTCGCAGTGCCCGGCGAACATAACGCGGATCGGAGCGTCCGGGTTGCGCGCCGCGACGACGTTCCCGTGCACGTCCGTCGTGATCGAATCGGCGAAATCGGCGGCGTACTCGCGGACGACGCGCTGAATTTTCTCTTCGTAACCGGACGGACTCGGCGTTTCAATCAAACGCTTAAAAAATTCTTTCGTTTTTTCCATTGTCAACAACGCTTTCTAAAAAATCCGACCCAAAACAACGCCGCGAACAACTCGCCGCCGTCGCTCTTTATCGTCGATTTTGTCAATAATACTTAAGAGCGCGTTCGCCCTCGCCGTCAACCGTCGAGCGTCGCCTTGCCGGTCTCCTCCGAGGACGCGTTTTCGCCGAACGGTTTGCGACGAAAGACGACGAGGCATTGGTCGTCGACCTGGTGCGCGCCGCCGACGTAATCCAAAACGCCGACGACCAACTGTCGCCCCAGTTGAACCGCGTCGAGCCCGTTCGGATTGCGGAAAAGCTCCGCGACGCCGCGCCCGCCCAACGCTTGATCGTCGGCGTTGATCGCGTCCGGAAGTCCGTCGCTCATCAGCGCGATCGCGTCCCCCGGCGCCATCGGGTAAACGGTCTCTTCGTAAGTCGCGTCCGAAACGATTCCGAGCGGAAAACCGTTTCGCCCTTCGCCGATAAACTCGACCGTTCCGTCCGTCTTCGCGACCATCGGGTAAAGATGCCCGGCGTTGTAAACGCGGAGCGTTCCGGTCTCCGGCTCGAGAATCGCCAAAACGAACGTAACGAAACGGTCGCCCCAACGATTCTCCGAGTAAACGCGATTCAACCGCTCCATCACCGCGGCGTAATTTTTTTCAAGGAGCAACCCGTAACGCGCTTCCGACGAGAGCTTCGCCATCAGGAGCGACGCCGAAATCCCCTTCCCGGAAACGTCGCCCAACAAGATCGCGAGCTTGCCGTCCGGAAGCGGAACGTAGTCGAAATAGTCGCCGCCGACGAATTTCGCGGGACAGTAATAGTCGTAAAACTCGTAATTCTCGACTTTGGGCAATTCGACGGGGAGAAAGCCGCGCTGAACTTGCGTGGCGACCTCCATCTCGCGCCGCTCCATCTTCTCGCGCACCCGAGCGTCGCGGTAACTTTGGTTCTCCATATAGACGGCGATTTGGTTCGCGACGGCGACGAGGAGCTTTAGCTCGTCCTGCTCGAAGCTCCGCCCGTTTTTGCGCGCGTCGATCTGGATGACGCCGAGAATTTCGTTCGTCGCGACGTCGCAAATCGGCGCCGCCATCACCGAACAAATATGGGAGCGGACGATGCTTTCCGACGCGTCGAAACGCGAATCCTCGAACGCCGCGTCCGAAACGACCGCCGAACGGGTCGCGACGACGTGTTTGACGATCGCTCGGCTGACGCGGAACGGCTCGTCGCTCGCTTCGTCGCGCCGTTTATAATGAACGAGTTTCAAAACGGGACGCTTCGCCGTCGATTCGCGCGCGTCCGGCGCCAAAACGCAAGCGGAGTCCGCGCTCGGAAAGAGGCTCAAAATATTCGTCAAAAAACGCGGCGTCAGGTCCGAAACGTCGTCGGCTTTCCCCAAAATCCGCGCAAAATCGAGCAAAACGCGCACTCGCTCTTCCAAAAGACGAATTTCGCGCTCGTACTCGCAAGCGGTTCGGCGGTTCGGAACGCCTTCGTCGCAAAACGACGACGAATTCATCGTCAATTGGGAAGTAATCTGCGGGCGATCTTGTTCGCCGTCGCGCCAGCAGAGAGAATTGGAAGGCGTCCGTTCCGCGCGAACCGTTTCGCGAACGGCGAGCGGCGATTCGGAGTAAAAAACGAGCGTCGCGTCGCCGATTTGAATCGAGTCCCGCGAATAGACCCGGGTCGGCTCCGCGATTCTGACGCCGTTAACCCAAACGCCGTTGCGGCTCCTTAAATCCTCGACGTAAACGCCGTCGTCGCGCTTCGTCAAACGAGCGTGTTCGCGACTGACGGCGTTGTTGTTCAAAACGACGTCGCAATAAGGGCGCCGTCCGACGACGGTCGAATCGGAGCGAATCCAATGAGTCGTCGGCGTCGGCGACGACGGCGTCTTAACGAGCAAACGATCCATTTTCTCTCCTCCAACGCTTCCTAGAACCGGCGCGTTCTTCAAATGTCCGCGCCCTTATTCCTTATTATGTCGTTTTAACGGAAAAAGGCAAGTTTGCCGTCGCGTTTTCTTGCGTTTGAATTTCGTCCGGGTAAATAACGTCGAGCATATAAAGCCCCCAAGGAGGCGCGGTCGGCCCGGCGTTGCGACGGTCGGCTTCCTCGACGATTTGCCGCATTTTCTCGGGACTTTCGAACCCTTGATGGCGCGTCGCGAACCAAAAGAGCGTCCCGACGATCGAGCGCACCATATTGTACAGGAATCCGTTCGCCTCGACTTCGACCGAAATCAACGACGGCGGGCCGAAGGGAGAACGCGGAACGCCGCTTAAATTTTCCCAATCGCTCAATCCGTTCGACGCGGCGCGCTTCGCTTTCGGGAAAATAAACGAATCGGAAACGGAACGCCGTTCGACGCGAACGTCGTAAACGGTGCGAACGGTCGTTTTACGCGGCGATCCTTGCGTCTGAAACGCGGCGAAGTCGAACGTGCCGACGAGAAACTTCGCCGCTTCGCGCGCCGCTTCGTCGTCGAACGCTTCGCGAAGATTCCAAACGTTGCGCCGCCAAAACGGGAACGCCGGGCGCGCGTCGCTGAGCAGATAACGGTACCGTTTTCGAACGACGTCGCGAATCGGATGGAAATCTTCGGCGACGTCGGAAGAGCGCCAAATCCGGACGTCCGGGGGTAAGAAAGCGTTGATCGCTCGCGTCAGCGTTTCGCAAGGGAGCGCCGACTCGGTCGAAAACGCCGCGACTTGGTAGAGCGCGTGAACGCCGGCGTCGGTGCGACCGCTCCCGAGAACCTCGACGTCGGCGCCGACGACGCGACGAATCGCTTTTTCCAATTCTTCTTGAATTGTTCGAACGTTCGGCTGTCGCTTTTGGATTTGCCAACCGGCGTACTCGCCGCCGTCGTAACAGAGTTCGAGTTTGACGCGACGCATCGCGAAATGTCTCCAAGAGGGATAAAAATCGGGTTTTCCGACGCGCTTTCGAAAAACGCGCCGAAAAACCCGAGTAAAATAGCGTCTAAGACGCGACGCGGCGTTAAAAAGCTCCGATTATTCGGCCGCTTTACCGCCGAATTTTTCGTGGCAAGTCGTGTTGCACGTCGCTTCGACCGTCTTCAACGCGTCGAGCGTTTCGGCAAAATCGCCTTTGCCGGCGACGGAGGCGTTCGCTTTTTCGACGTAATCGGTCGAGGCGGCGGCCAAACGTTCGCAGTATTCGCGCCAAAGTTCGTCTTCTTCCGGCGCGAGCGTTTCGTCGACGTTTTCGCGACAAGCGAGCGCGAGCGCGGCCAAAACGGTCGCATTGTCGATCACTTTCTTCGCGTTGCCGCGACGCGCGAACGTTTTTTCGTTGCGAGCGAGGCGTTTCATTTCGGTCGTCAGCGCCGGAACCGCGTTTTTCATTAGCGGACGGAGCGCGACAACTTTTTGATTCCAACGGAGCGCGGCGGTCGAACCTTTGCTCGTCCGCGCCGCTTCGATCGCTTTCATCGCCCCTTGCGCTTCTTCGAGGTTTTTCGCGGAAGCGGCGGCCTTCGCAGCTTCGACAAGAGCCGGAGCCGCGGCTTTCGCCGGGGAATCTTCCGTCGAAAGTCCGAGCGCGAGCGCGACGGCGGCCAAGGCGTTCGCGTCGCGATAGAGCCCGACGGAACCGTCTTCGAAGCTCGGAATCAGTTCGAGGTCTTCGACGTCGCGCTTAATCTTCGCGATCGTCGCGTCGAGCGCGCTTTCCAGGTCGGCGACCGACGGAAGGCGCGGTTCGACTTCGGCGGAGTAACCCGAATTCAGCTCAGAAAAAAAAAAGCGGAGGCGACCGTGTTTTCCGGAGCCGGGGCCGGTTCTTCGGCCGGGGCCGGGGCCGGTTCGGCGGCTTTCGCTTCCGCGGCTTGACGCGCGGCGTCGGCTTCGGCGGCTTTCGCTTCCGCGGCTTTGCGAGCGTTTTCAGCGTCGGCGGCCTTCGTTTCAGCGGCTTGACGCGCGTTATTCGCTTCGGCGACTTTCGCTTCCGCGGCTTTCAACGCGGCGGCGGCTTCGGCGACTTTCGCTTCCGCGGCTTGACGCGCGTTCGCGTCGGCGGCGGCTTGCGTTTCGGCGGCCTTTTGCGCGGCGGCGGCTTCGGCGGCTTT
>JAFYVO010000336.1 GCA_017549085.1 Thermoguttaceae bacterium | reverse complement strand
CCTTCGGCGAAGTAATAAGAAAAAATCCCGTGTTCCTTGCCGTCGAAATCGGCGTTAAGCGCAAACTCGCCCGAGGCGCACGCGCAAAGCGTCAACGCGTTTGCGGGCAAACTCGCGGCGCCGTCGACGACGTCGTCTTCGCTTCGCCCACGGCAAAGGTCGAAGAAAAACGCCTTACGACGTCCGGGCGTCCGTTTCTCCAAATTTTGGGCGAAATCGCTCAACGAAACGCATTTTTCTTCTACTTCTTTGGCCATGTCGTTAACCGGAAGGTTTAAAACCTCGGTCGGCAGGCAGTAAATTTCGCCGTTTCTTTCCAACCCGCGCCCAGAAAACGCGACAAAAATCATATCGTCGGCTTTCGTCTTTTCCTCCAACGTCTTTAACGCGCCCTCGATATTGCTCCGCGTCGCTTCTTGTCCCGTTAAAAGAACGACTTCGAACCCGCGTTCGCGCAAACGTTCGTCCAAAAGTCGCGCGTCCGCCGCCGACGACGGATTCGCTCCGTCCGCGTTATCGTCGCCGCAACCGACGACCAGCGCGACCCTATTCCCGCAAACTTCGGTAAAGCCGAGCGGCAAAGTCGACGCCTTCGACCAATTCTCTTTTCCGGCGACGAACGCTGCCGCGCGCGCCGCGTCGTATTCCGCCATCAGGCTGTCGACGTCGGCTTTTGACGCTTCGCTCAGCGCCGCGTAAGGGTAAGCGCCCTTCAAGTCGTCGAACGTCCAGAAGACCGTCGTCGGCTTTTCCGCGCCCTCTTTGACGCTCGCCGCGGTACGTTCGCAATCGACTGTTCCTGCGAACGCGACGTTTCCGTCGACGTCGTACAAACGTATTCCTGTACTCGCCGAAACCGACGCGCCCCAAACAAGCGTCGTCGCCGGCGCCAACGCCGCGACCGCCAAACGCGTCGCCCAACCGCGACCGTTATTTAAACCGAATTTCATTATTTCACCTCTTAAACAATTTTATCAAAAATTAACGCGACAGCGCTCAAATTTCAACCGTCGCTCTATATTCCGGCGTTTTCGTTTCATTATTTTAACGCCGTCGAGCCTAAGAGGAAAAAACGTCAAAAATTCATTATAATTTTCAAAAAAAAGCAAATTAGTCGTCGCGACAACAAAAAACGGCCCGCGACGCCGACTTTCCGCCGACGCCGCGCACCGTTTCGCTTCGTTTTCGTTACTTTTTGCGTTTTGAGCCGAACCGTCCAAACGGCGTTCAAAACTCAATCGTTTTTCAAGCGAGCAAACCGCCAAGCGCCCAAGCCGACAAACGGCCCAACCGCTCAACGCCGCGCCCGCCGCGTCGAGCGTTAGAGCTGCACGACGCGAATCGCCGGGTCGAGCCGGTCTTGCAGAATCGTCGTTACGATCAGATCGAGCGTTTGCGAAGCCGCGTCGCACCCGTCGCAAGCGCCGGTCATCGCGACGTAAACGACGTCGTCCTTCACGTCGACGATTTCAATGTCGCCGCCGTCGCGACGCAAAATCGGCCGAATCGCGGTTTCGACCGTCTCCTCGATGCGCTTCGCCTTTTGATACGGCGAGAGTTTCGCGAACTCGCCCGGCGCCGCTTTCGGAGCGTCGGTCGTCTCGAACGTCGGGTTTTGCACGACGTCGCCGGTCGCGGTCGTCGAAACGGTCGCGAGCGGGATAAAACCGGTCTTTTTCGGCTCTTCCGCGACTTTCGGCGCTTCGACCGTTTGCGACGGCGCGACGGCTTCCGGCGTCGGCGCGGCGCAAGTCCCGCTCGAGCAACCGCCGCTCAAAACGTCGTCCAAAATATTTTGGATTTCGGCGCGACACGAACCGCAGGCGCCCCCCGCTTTCAGCGCGCCGGTTACTTCGTCGGTCGTTTTCAGACCGAGTTCGCGAATTTGGCGGCGCAGGTACGGTTCGGTAATCCCGAAACATTGGCAAACGACGCGCCCTTCGTCGACGTCGTTCCCGAGCTTCTTGAAGCCGAGCGCGGTCAAATCGACGCCGCGACGCTCCGCCCAGTCCCAAACCGCTTCTTCGAGCGCTTCGGCGCCCATCACGGAGCAGTGAACCTTTTGCGTCGGGAGGCCTTCCAAAAATTCGACGACGTCTTGATTGGTGATCTTCAGCGCGTCGATCGGGGTCGGGCGGCGCTCTTCGATGATGCGACAAAGCGCTTCCGACGCCGCGATCGCCGACGTGCAGCCGAACGTCAGGAACTTCGCCTCGACGATT
The DNA here is from genome assembly GCA_017549085.1 of Thermoguttaceae bacterium. Lineage (GTDB taxonomy): Bacteria > Planctomycetota > Planctomycetia > Pirellulales > Thermoguttaceae > RUG369. The sequence goes on along the minus strand of JAFYVO010000336.1, from coordinate 4,410 downwards.
TTATCCTTCGTCGGGTCGGTTTCGTCGCGCTCGACGCGAAAAGTGAACTTCAACGCGTCCCCGCAAGCGACCGAGCCGTGTTCGCCGACGCCGTCCGCGTTCTCGACTTCGCCGACGTGCGTCCCGGTTTTTCCTTGAACGGCGTCCATAAATAACTGTTTTGTCTTTTCGCTGTATTGCCAACCCATTTTTTTACCTTATAATATAACGTTGTCGCCGCGAAGCGGAACGAGCCGCGGCGCCGAGTTTCCGTCGGGATTCTCCTCGCGCCGTCCGTCGAACCGCCCTTAATCTCGCGAACGAGTTAGGTTTTGGCCGAATTTGCGACCGACTTTCGCGTCGGTTTATTCGAATTGTATACGCGTTTTGCGCAAATGCAAGTCATTCCCAACCGTTTTTGTCGACATTTTTTATTTTTCGCCGACAAACGCCGTCGACGCGTCAAAATTAGCCGCGTCCGCCCAAGCGGAGCCCGACGAACCGCGTCGACGCTCGCCGTTCCCTTATTATATTCCTTATTTTCAAGTTGGGACGGGGGGGCGCAAACCGACGCGCAAAAATTCCCGGAATCGCGCCGTCCTTTTCGGCAAACTCGCCGCAATCCGCGCATTCCGCCGCTTAAACGAAAAAAATCGATTCGAAAAAATAGAACGACAACCCATTTAACCGTTAAAGGAACCCCAATGTCCGTAAAATTCGACGTCGTCAAAGAGATGACTTGGCGCGGTCTTTTGAACCAAATCACCGACGAAAAGCTCGGCGAGTTTCTCCTCGAAAAGCCGCGAACCGTTTACGGCGGTTTCGACCCGACGGCGGACTCGCTGCACGTCGGTCACTTGGTCGCGATTATGAACCTTCGCCGCTTCCAAAAAGCGGGGCACCGTCCGATCGTTCTCGTCGGCGGCGCGACCGGGATGATCGGCGACCCGAGCGGCAAAAGCGACGAACGCAAACTTCTGACGCCGGAAGCGGTTCAGCACAACGTCGATTGCATCAAGAAGCAAATGGCGCGCTTCGTCGACTTTGACGATAAGGAAAACGGCGCGATTTTGGTCAACAACTTCGACTGGATGAAGGAATTCAGCTACCTCGACTTCCTCCGCGTCGTCGGGAAACGCTTCCCGGTCAACGTTATGATGACGAAAGACTCGGTCAAGAGCCGTCTCGAAGCGGAAAACGGTCTCAGCTACACCGAGTTCAGCTATATGTTGCTGCAATCGTACGACTTCGTCCACCTCCATCGCGAACACGGCTGCGAAATTCAAATCGGCGGGAGCGACCAATGGGGGAACATCACCGCCGGTATCGACTTGGCGCGTCGTATGGACGGCGTCCAACTTTACGGCCTCACGAGCAAGCTGCTCCTCAAGAGCGACGGCAAGAAGATGGGGAAAACGGAGTCCGGCGCGCTTTGGCTCGACCCGGCCCGCACGAGCCCGTATCAATTCTACCAATACTGGGTCAACGTCGACGACGCGGACGTCGAAAGCGCGTTCCGCTTCTTCACCGACTTGGGCGAAGCGGAAGCGACCGCCCTCATTGAAGAACACCGCGCGAACCTCGGTCGCCGTATTCTGCAAAAGCAAGTCGCGAAAGAATTGACGCTGATCGCGCACGGCGAAGCGGGCTTGGCCGCGGCGGAACAAGCGACGGCGATCTTCTTCGGCGCGGCGATCGAAAGTCTTTCGGACGCGGAACTTACGTCGATCTTCGCGGACGTTCCGAGCCAAGAGCTTTCGCGCGCTCAATTGGAAGCCGGCGAAATCGGGATCGTCGACGCGTTCGTTTTGGCCGGCCTCGCCAAGACGAAGGGCGACGCTCGTCGCGCGGTTCAACAAGGCGGCGCTTACGTCAACAACCGCCCGGTTACGGACCTCGATTACAAACTGACCCCGGCGAGTTTGGCGAGCGAAACGGTCGTCATCCTCCGCAGCGGCAAAAAACGCTACGCGCTGTTGAAATTCGTTTGATTTTTAACGTTTGTTTCGCTTTGGCCGTCGTTCAAAAGACGAACGACGGCTTTTTCTATTAAACGGCTTCCAGGTTAAGCTCGCGAACGCGGCGGCTTAACTTCGACGCATTCAAACCGCCAAGCGTTTGTCAAAAATCCGGCGACTTTTGTCAAGCGGTTCAAGTTAGCGCGCAAAAATTCCGGCGCTCGCCGTCGGTCGAAATAAACGCCGTCGGCAAGTTTCGTCGCAATACGCCAATCGTCTCGCGGTTCCGGCGCGAAATACGCCGACAATCCGGCTTTTGCGACGTCGCGCCAAAAATTCTCCGTTCCTCGCGCTTCGAGAAGTCGGTTTAAAGTCAATTCATAAACGTCGAGCCAATGCCGAACCGGTTCGCAAAAGCCGTCAAAAACGACAAATCGCGGCGACCGCAACGTCCAAACGTCGTCAAAGGTCAAAACGACGCTCGGCGCTTTCGCAACCGCCAAAGTTCGCTCGGGCCGTTTTCCCGACGTCGGCGACTTGGTTTCGTCGATCGGCGCGCCAAGGGGAAAAGGCGAAAAAATCCAACTTTTCGACGCAAGCGCCGCGGTTTCGCCAACCGACGCGGCCTCCAATCCCCGCGTTTCCGCGTCGTCCGTTCGCAACGCTTCCCAAACGAAGCGCGCCGTCTCCGAGACGCCGTTTCGCCAATGTTTCTTCCAACGCCGTTTAACGTCGCCGCAACGATTTGCGACGCAACCTCGCCAACGTCGAGCGCAAACCGCCCAACCGCTTAACCGCTTCAAAAATCTTTCAACGCTCGTTCGTATCGGTTGCGCCTTCCTTTCGTTCCGCCAGTCCGCGCCGTCGCCGACCGCTCCAACTAGTTCAAACTTTGCGGCGGCAAGAAACGCCTTTAGAGCCGAACGGCTTAACGCCGCGCGGCTCTAAAACGCGCTTCGGGAACCGACGTTCGCTTAAAAAACGTCGGCTCTTAACGAAACGTTAAAAACTACTTTTGGTTTTTATACGTTTCGTAGCAGTCGAACGCTTGGTCGACGGTCGCGTTGTTGTGGACGATTTCGCGAACCGCTTTCAACATCCCGATCGGGCAGTCCGATTGGAAGATGTTGCGCCCCATATCGACGCCCGCCGCGCCTTGCGAAATCGCCGAGTAAGCGAGTTGCAACGCGTCGCGTTCCGGCAGTTTCTTGCCGCCCGCGATAACGATCGGAATCGGGCACGCGTTCGTAACTTGTTCGAAGTTTTCTTCGCAGTAGTACGTCTTGACGACGTTCGCGCCGTTTTCCGCGCAGATGCGGGTCGCGAGGCTCAGGTAACGAGCGTCGCGGGTCAGGTTCTTGCCGACCGCCGTAACGCCGAGGGTCGGAATGCCGTAACGGACGCCCATATCGACCGTTTTCGTCAGGTTGCGAACCGTCAACCCTTCGTGTTCCGGATCGCCGATCGCGACCATCACCGCCAAGAGCGAAACGTTCAAACGAATCGCTTCTTCAATGTCTTGGAGGCATTGGTCGTTGAGGCTCGTCAGAATCGAGGTGCCGGCGTCGAAGCGGTACGAAATCGGCTTGTTGCAGGTCGGCGGAACGACCGAGCGGAGGATACCGCGGCAGCACATAATGCAGTCGCTGTATTGGATGAGCGGATTGATCGTCAGGTCGATGCGTTCGAGACCGGACGTCGGGCCCATAATGAAGCCGTGGTCGAACGCCAGCATGACGGTGCGACCCGATTTTTCGTTAAAAACTTGCGAAAGGCGCGATTTAATCCCCCAGCTCGCGTGTTCGTTCCCTTTAAGGAAGAAGCCGTCTTGCTTTTGCGGAATACCAATACCGAAGTTTTTCGCGTCGATGTTCCCTTCGTTGTCAGCCATCGTTAGAACCTTTTCTTTTACTATATTACCTATTCAACCCAAAGCAACAAAACGACGCGCGCTTTTGCCTCGACTCGGCGCGACGCCGTTTCGCCGTTTTACTTGTTCGTCGTATTTTGCCGATTTTCACAACGGCGCAACGCGGAAACGACGCTCCGCCCGCCGCCGTTCAAACGTCGCTCAGTTGGCGGCGATAGCGTCGGCGTACGCTTGGAAGATGACCGCCGTACTGGTCGCGCCGGCGTCGCAACTTCCCTTCGAACGTTCGCCCAAGTTGCGAGCGCGCCCGAATTTCGCGACGTATTCCGACGTTTTTTCGGCGCCCGCTTTCGCGGCGTCGGCGGCTTGTTGGAAGACGTCGCGAAGGGTCGCGGCCGGATTCGCGGCGACGGCGGCTTTCATCGCGTCGATCGCCGGAAGCATCGCGTCCATCATCGTTTTGTCGCCGACTTTGGCGTTCGTCATCGTCTGCATCGTCGTCAACCCGGCTTCGAACATCGCGACCGTTTCGACCGGATTCAACGCTTCGGACTTCGCGCCGTCGCTCAGCCCCATAAAGAAGGAACCGTTAAGGGAGCTGGT
>JAFYVO010000335.1 GCA_017549085.1 Thermoguttaceae bacterium | reverse complement strand
GAAGCTCACACTGTATGAACATCTTTACCTGATTATCAAATATCGTTTACGCTTAACATCTTACCAGATTTTTCAGCGTCGTCAAGAGCTTTTTTATTTTTATTTTTTCTTTTCGCGACTTCGAAACTTTCAGCGTTTCGTTGTCTCGTTTGCTCTTAACACGCATAAATATACCGCGGATTTCCAAACCGTCAAGCGACTTTTTCCAAATTTTTCAAGATTTCTTTCTTTTCACCACTCCGCGCGCCACAAACCTAAACAACACCCCGTTTATTTCCAACAGGTTAAAAACTCGCGTTTTTATTCTTCCCTTTCATCTTTTTTTTTATTTTTTTCACGATTCACGTCTTTTTTCGCTTGGTTTTTGCCGTTTTTCTTTCTCGTTTTCCCCCGAGAATAAGGAAAACGCTCGCGCCGTTTTTATTACCGCCATTCCTTTTCCGGCTTCGGCTCCCGCGCTAACAGGCGCCCCCTGACGCAACGCGTTCAAGTAAAAATTCCTCCCCAATTCTTCTTTTTATCTCGCGTTTTCCGTTTGAACCGTCGCGGCGACGACGATTTTCCCATTAATATTAATATAACCAATAACACAGCGGCGCTTTTTCCTACTCCTTACTTAAAAACGGCTCGCGACGCACGGAGCCGACGCTTATTGTTCCGCGCCTCTTTTAATCGCCGCGCCGCAAGTGTTAGACAAACCTTCCTACCCCTTCCTTATTTCCAGTCAAAATTTCCAAAATTCTTCCCCAATATTCGACAATATCTACCTTTCCCAGCTTGACAATATTTTTTTTACCATTTTAATAAAGACAATCGATAATACAACGTCGACTATCGATAAAAAGTTATCGACAAACCGGACTCCGTCGACGCTTCGGTCGCGCGACGCTTTTTTTTCGCGCTTTCGCGTTTCGCCGAAGTCGTTGTAAAGCGGCCTTTCGCGTCGCTCCCGGTTTCTAGTTTCGCCTCGTTTAACACGCGTCAAACGGTCGAATATCCCAACAACGTAACGTAAGGGGATTCTAAAAGAGTCCTTTTTAATAATTTAACCGCCGAATCCAGAGAAACTAAATACGATGCTAGACTTTCTTTCTTCGTCGATCGGTAAAAAGGTGATAATGAGCCTCAGCGGCTTGTTCTTGCTTGTTTTCCTCGCGTTGCACGCCGCTATTAACTTTACGGCGTTAATTTCCGAAGACCTGTACAACGCCGCGTGCGCCTTTATGGGTTCCGGTTTCGTGCTGCCGTTCGTCCCCGTTTTGGCGCTCGGTTTCATCGTCCATATTGTTTGGTCGATGCGCGTTGAATTCCAAAACTGGACCTGCCGTCCGAGCGCGATGCGCTACAAGGTCCCGACCCAAACGAAAGCCTCGTCTTGGGCTTCGAAAAATATGTTCGTTTTGGGCGTTATCGTCGTCGGCTTCCTCGCGCTGCACCTTTTCGACTTCTGGTCGAAGATGCAACTCCCGGAACTCCTCGGCAAACACGGCGCCGAAAACCCGTGCGCTTTGCTCGTCGCGAAGTTCTCCAACCCGGTTTACTGCGTCCTTTACATCGTTTGGTTCGTCGCGATCTTCTACCACGTTTCGCACGGTTTTTGGAGCGCGTTCCACACCCTCGGTCTTAGCAACTCCAAATGGCTGCCGCGCCTGAAATGCCTCGCGAAGATTTACGCCGTCGTCGTCTTCTTGGCTTACCTCGCGATTCCGGTCGGTATTCTCTGCGGTTTCCCGAAGGATTCGACCTGCGAACTCCCGGCGGCTTGCGCGCAAGAACAAGTTCAAGAGGAAGAAGCGGTCGTCGAAGACGGTCAAGTTTCGGAAACGGAAACGACCGAAGCCGAAGGCGCCCTTTAATCTTAGCGGTTTCGTCGCCGTTTAACGCCGACGTTTTCCCCTTTCCGAATTCAAACGACGACGCCGAATTCGTTCGCGCTCGTCGTTCGCATACATCGCAATTAAAAAGATAAAATCATGTCCGAAACTAGATTGCAGTCGAAAATTCCGGCCGGCCCTTTGGCCGAAAAATGGACGCGTTTCAAGGCCGAAGCTAAAGTCGTCAGCCCGGCGAACAAACGCAAATTGGAAATCATCGTCGTCGGCACCGGTCTCGGCGGCGCGTCGGCCGCCGCGACGCTCGGCGAATTGGGCTTAAACGTGAAGGTGTTCTGCATCTCCGACAGCCCGCGCCGCGCTCACTCCATCGCCGCGCAAGGCGGTATCAACGCCGCGAAGAACTACCAAAACGACAACGACTCCGTTTATCGTTTGTTCTACGACACGATCAAGGGCGGCGACTTCCGCGCTCGCGAAGCCAACGTCTACCGCTTGGCCGAAGTCAGCTCCGCGATTATCGACAAATGCGTCGCGCAAGGCGTTCCGTTCGCTCGCGACTACGGCGGGCTCCTCGACAACCGCTCCTTCGGCGGCGCGCAAGTCTCCCGTACTTTCTACGCTCGCGGCCAAACCGGGCAACAACTCCTCCTCGGCGCCTACGCCTCGCTGAACCGCCAAATCGCGGCCGGCACGGTGAAGTCGTACAACCGTCGCGAAATGCTCGACCTCGTCGTCATCGACGGCAAAGCGAAGGGGATCATCGTCCGCAACCTCGAAACCGGCGAAATCGAACGTCACGGCGCGCACGCGGTCGTCCTCGCGACCGGCGGTTACGGCAACGCTTACTTCCTGTCCACGAACGCGATGAACAGCAACGTGTCCGCCGCGATTCAATGCTACAAGAAGGGCGCGTTCTTCGCCAACCCGTGCTACGTCCAAATTCACCCGACGTGCATCCCGGTTCACGGCGACCAACAATCGAAGCTGACCCTTATGTCCGAGTCGCTCCGCAACGACGGCCGCATTTGGGTTCCGAAAAAACTCGAAGACGTTGAAAAGCTCCGCAAAAAGCAAATCAAACCGTCGCAAATCGCCGAAGAAGATCGCGACTATTACCTCGAACGTCGCTACCCGGCGTTCGGCAACCTCGTTCCCCGCGACGTCGCCTCGCGCGCCGCTAAAGAACGTTGCGACGCGGGCTTCGGCGTCAACGAAACCGGTCTCGCCGTCTTCCTCGACTTCTCGACCGCGATCCAACGCCTCGGCCGCAAAGTCATCGAAGAACGTTACGGCAACCTTTTCCAAATGTACGAAAAGATTACCGACGTCAACCCGTACGAAGAACCGATGCAAATCTACCCGGCCATCCACTACACGATGGGCGGTATTTGGGTCGACTACAACCTCATGACCACGATCCCGGGTCTGTACGCGATCGGCGAAGCGAACTTCAGCGACCACGGCGGCAACCGCTTGGGCGCCTCGGCCTTGATGCAAGGTCTCGCCGACGGTTACTACGTCCTTCCGTACACGATCGGCGAATACCTCTCGAAGGAAATTCAAACGCCGAAAACCGACGTCAACGCGCCGGAATTCGCCGAAGCCGAAAAAGCCGTCAAAGAAAAGATCGCCAAGCTCCTCAAAATTAAGGGTAAGCAAACGGTCGACGGGCTCCACAAAAAACTTTACAAGATTATGTGGAACAAAGTCGGTATGGCGCGCAACGAAGCCGGCCTGAAAGAAGCCCTCAAAGAAATCGAAGCGCTCCGCAAGGAATTCTGGGCCGACGTTCTCATCCCGGGAACGAACGAAGAGTTCAACCAAGAACTCGAAAAAGCCCTCCGCCTCATCGACTTTATGGAAGTCGGCAAACTCATCGCCCTCGACGCGCTCAATCGCAACGAGTCCTGCGGCGGCCACTTCCGCGAAGAAAGCCAAGCCGAAGGCGGCGAAACCAAACGCGACGACGAAAACTTTATGCACGTCGCCGCTTGGGAATACAAAGGCGACAAGCAAGACCCGGTTCGCCACATTGAACCGTTGGTTTACGAAACCGTCAAACTTGCGACGCGCAACTACAAAGACTAACAAACAATCAATTAGGGGCGGCGAGCGGGCGTTCGCGCATCGCTCTCCGTTTCCCGTTGCCTAATATAAAGACGTAGCAATGAAATTCAAACTTCAAATTTGGCGTCAAAAGAACGCGAAAGCCAAGGGGCGTTTCGAAACCTACCGCGTCGATAACATTTCGCCGGACACCTCGTTCCTTGAAATGTTGGACATTTTGAACGACCAACTCATCCGCGAAGGCAAAGAGCCGGTCGCGTTCGACCACGACTGCCGCGAAGGTATCTGCGGTATGTGCTCGCTGTACATCAACGGCCACGCGCACGGTCCGGACGACGGGATCACCACCTGCCAGCTCCACATGCGCAAGTTCAAGGACGGCGACACGATCACGATCGAACCGTGGCGTTCGGTCGGTTTCCCGGTCGTTAAAGACTTGGTCGTCAACCGCAACGCGTTCGACCAAATCCTCCAAGCCGGCGGTTTCATCTCCTGCAACGGTATTGTTCCGGACGCGAACAACCTGCCGATCAGCAAGCTCGACGCGGACGAATCGATGGACGCGTCGGCGTGCATCGGTTGCGGCGCCTGCGTCGCGACGTGCAAAAACGGCTCCGCGATGCTCTTCGTCGCCGCCCGCGTTTCCGCCCTCGCGAAACTCCCGCAAGGGAAAGTCGAAGGCGCCCGCCGCGCGAAAGCGATGGTCGCGAAGATGGACGAACTCGGTTTCGGTTCCTGCACGAACACGCAAGCCTGCGAAGCCGAATGCCCGAAAGGGATCTCGATCGCGCACATCGCTCGCTTGAACCGCGAATTCCTTCTCGCGAAGATCAAAGACTAAGCGTTAAACCGTTTAATAATCGCCGCGTCGACCGCGCTCGTTTCCGAACGTCGCGTCGACGTTGGCGGCGGTTTTCGACGTTTTAACGAACGACGACGTTTCGAACTTCGGCGCGTCGTTTAGGAACGCGACGCTCCGGCGCGGCCGCTCGCAAAAAGCGCGTTCGCTCGGGGCGTTTTTTTACGCGTCGTCCCAAAACAACGTAAATATCTATTGCCTAACGATTTAAGAAAAGCAAAAAATGGATTGGTTAGTTGAAGTTTTGATCGGAAGCAGTTTCGCGCATATGATGGCGGTTCTCGCTTTCGTTATCGCGGCCGGGATGTGGCTCGGTCGTTTTAAAATTTGCGGCGTTTCGCTCGGCGCGACCTTCGTTCTCCTCGTCGGGATCGCGGTCAGCCACTTCGGGATGAAGTTCCAAGACAAGCTGTACGAAGAGTTTAAAGTCGAACTTCCGGTCGCCGCGCAAGCGGAAGCGCCCGCCGCGGACGCTCAAACCGCCGAAACCGCCGCGACGGAAGCGCCCGCCGCGGACGCTCAAACCGCCGAAACCGCCGCGACGGAAGCGGTCGCCGCGGACGCTCAAACCGCCGAAACCGCCGAAACCGCCGCGACGGAAGCGGTCGCGGTCGACGGCGAAACCGCCGAAACGCAAAAAACGGCCAAAGCGAAAACGCTCACCGTTCGTTTCGACCGCACGAGCAAAGCGAAAGATCGCCAAGCGTACGTGGAAGCGTATCACGGCGACGCGGCTCCGAAGAGCGTGAAACACTTCTTCGACACGGACGTTCTTTACTTCGTTCAAGAGTTCGGTTTGATTCTCTTCGTGTACGCGGTCGGTTTGGCGGCGGGCCCGAGTTTCTTCTCGGCGTTCGCTAAGGGCGGCCTTAAGTTGAACTTCCTCGCGGTTTGCATCGTCTTCGGCGGCGTCGCGACGGCGGCGGTCATTCACCTTGTTACCGGCATTAATATCGGCACGGTCGTCGGGATTCTCTCCGGCGCGGTTACGAACACCCCGGGGCTCGGCGCGGCGACGACCGTCTTCGGCGAACTCGGCGGCGACGGCAGTCTCCTTGCGACGGCGTACGCGACGGCGTATCCGCTCGGCGTCATCGGGATCATCTTCTCGATCATCGCGGTTCGCGTTATTTTCGGCGTCGACGTCGACAAAGAAAACGAAAAGCTCCGCGCCGAACAAGCGGCGACGAAATCCGAAGCGAAAACGGACGGCGCGAAGAAGGAAGCCGGCCATCACCCGCCGGTCATCGAAATTTTCGTCGGTATCTGCTTGGGCATGATCGTCGGCAGCTTCCCGATTTACGTTCCGGGTCTCTCGGTTCCGCTCAAGCTCGGTTTGGCGGGCGGCCCGTTGGTCGTCGCGATTCTGATGGGCGCGTTCGGCGAAAAAATTCACTTCCCGACCCGCATTTCTCCGAGCGCGAACGCTCTGATGCGCGAGTTCGGCATCTGCATGTTCCTGGCGTG
>JAFYVO010000334.1 GCA_017549085.1 Thermoguttaceae bacterium | reverse complement strand
TCGGGGTAAACGTCGAGCGGGGACGGGGCCGCCGTGTCGACGAAGGCGCGCCATTCGAAGTCCGGACGTCTCGCGACCGCCGGGAAATAAAAGGTTTGCGGGTAAGCCGACGCGTTGAACATCGTCAAGATGTGGAAGCGCGACTCCGGCGCCGCCTCCGCGATCAGGTTGAACGGGACGCCGGTTTCGACCGTCGCCGCCCAACGGCGCGATTCCGCGTCGAACGCCGGGTCGTTCGCGACGTCGAGCGCCGAAACGAGGCAGGTCAGCGTCGGCGGTTGCGCGGCGTCCCAATCGACGGCGCCCCCGCGCGGGTCGAACCAAGAAACGTCCGGAAGTTCGCCGGGCGTCTGCGGACGACCGGTGAAAAAGTCGCGTCGGCGCAAGGTCGCTTCTTGACGGCGGAAACGAATCAGCGCGGCGCAGAACCGGCGCAAATCTTCGTTTTCCTCGATTCGAGCCCAGTCGAGCCAAGAGATCGGCGAGTCTTGGCAATAGGCGTTGTTGTTCCCCTGTTGCGTGCGGCGCGCTTCGTCCCCGGCGACGAGCATCGGAACGCCTTGGCTTAACATCAACGACGTTAAGAAGTTGCGGACTTGGCGAGCGCGAAGTTCGTTGACGCGCTGGTTCGTCGTTTCTCCCTCGACGCCGAAGTTGTAACTGACGTTGTTGTTTTCGCCGTCGCGGTTCTCTTCGCCGTTGGCGTAGTTGTGCTTGCCGTTGTACGAAACGAGGTCGTTCAGCGTAAAACCGTCGTGCGCGGTAACAAAGTTAACGCTGCTGTTCGGCGCGCGCCCGCTCTTTTGATAAAGGTCGCTCGAGCCGGAAAAGCGAGTCGCGAACGCGCCGAGCGCCCAGTCGTCGCCGCGCCAAAATCGGCGAACGTCGTCTCGGTAACGCCCGTTCCACTCGGCCCAACGTTGAGCGTGCGAACCAAATTCGCCGACTTGGTAAGCGCCCGCCGCGTCCCAAGCTTCGGCGATGATTTTCGTTCCGGCCAAACAGGGGTCTTCGGCGATCGTCTCCAAAATCGGCGGATTCCCGACGAGACGGCCGAAACGGTCGCGGCTCAAAATCGACGCTAAGTCGAAGCGGAAACCGTCGATATGATAGTTGTACACCCAAGAACGGAGGCAGTTGAAGATCAAATCGCGCGTCCAAGGGTGGTTGCCGTTGACGGTGTTCCCGCAACCGCTGTAATTAAGGTAATAGCCCTCTTCGTTGAGGAGGTAATAGTTTTTGTTTTCGAATCCTTTGAACGAAAACGTTTCGCCGTATTCGTTTCCCTCGGCGGTGTGGTTGAAAACGACGTCGAGGAAGACTTCGAGCCCGGCGCGGTGAAATTCGCGAACCATCTCCTTAAATTCGCGAACTTGGGCGCCCGGCTCGTCGCTCCAAGCGTAGCCGCGGTGCGGCGCGAAGAAGGCGATCGGGTCGTACCCCCAATAGTTGCGACGCTCGGTCGGTTCGCCGCTCGGGTCGTTGCGCGGGAACTCGTGAATCGGCATTAGCTCGACCGCGGTAACGCCGAGCGACTTCAAATAGGGGATCTTTTCGATCAAGCCGAGGAACGTGCCCGGTTTCGAAACGCCGCTCGTTTCCGATTGCGTGAAGCCGCGAACGTGCAGCTCGTAAACGACTTCGTCGGCGAGGTCGCGACGAATGCGCGGCGCGTCCTCCCAGTCGAAATAATCGTCGACGACGACGCACTTCGGCGGATACGCGGGATCGTCTTTCGAGTTTTTCGGGAGAAAATCGCCGGCGAGCGCTTTCGCGTAAGGGTCGATCAAGCGCGCTCGACCGTCGAAGAGGAGTCCGCGTTTCGGGTCGTAAGGACCGTCGACTTGGAAGTGATAAAGCGCGCCCGCGCCGACGCCGGGGACGAAGATGTTCCAAACGTCCCCCCAACGGTTGCGGTCGGGGTCGAACGGAACGACGATGGACGGTTCGCGGTCCTCCGGGGAGTCGTAGAGGAGGAGACGGGCGCCGGTCGCCGAGCGGCTGACGAAGGAAAAAACGGCGCCGTCGTCGCGAAGCGTCGCTCCGTAAGGCGTCGCAAAACGAGCGTCGGCGGTCGCGCGGTAAATCATCGGGAAAACTCCTTCCAAACAAGGGGGACAAACGGGGCCGTCGGACTCGCCGCGCGAGGAACGCAAATGGGGGTTCGGAGTGGCGCGGGCCGAGAGGGGGACGTCGGCGCGTTAAAATTGGAAAAAACGGGAAAATCCGGCGCCGTAAACGAGGAGGTCGCCGAATTTCGCGACGGGGAAAAACGCGCCGCTTGTTTCTTGACGCGTCCGGCGCTAAAATAACAATCGGGGCGGCGTTCGCGTCGATTTTGCGACGGACTTTAATTCGCGAATTGTACTTTTCATCGACGCCGCGAGTAATAATCTTGACGATTTTACGGACTTTTTGGCCGCTTTGCGCGACGGCGAGGCGGCGAGGGCGTCGAGGGCGGCGGTTTTCGTCGAAAACGACGGCGCCTATATATAATGACGGCGCCTATATATAATATAGGGCGATCGGCGACGGCGACGCGTCGAGCGTTGGAAAAGGAAACGCCGAACTTTCTTATTGACGAAAATAGGCAAAACGGGCGAAACGGTCAAGACCGAAAAAATAAGAAAACAAGGGAAGAACGAGCGATGAAAACGGATAAAACGGGGCAAACGAACGCGCCGACGAACGAAAAAGGGCGGTTTCCAACGGCGGAAACGGCGACGTCGGGCGTTTTTTTTCTCGCGCTTTGGCTCTTTTGGGGCGTTCGATACGGCGATTTTCTCTTCGCGGTTCAGGAGAATTCGTTTTTCTTGTTCCGCTCCGACTTTTTCGCGAATTGGCAGGAGGCGCCGGGCGGTTTGCTCTTTTACTTGACGGCGTTTTTTATCCAGTTTCTCTATTTTCCGCTTGTCGGCGGGGCGATACTCGCGGCGTTCGGGACGGTTTTGCAGATTTTGACGGCGAAAGCGGTCGGTTTGCGCGGCGCCGGATACGCGCTTTCCCTTATCCCGCCCTGTTTGCTGGCGGTCTCCGCGACTTGGAGCGGGTATTGCGTTTACATTCCGTTCAATAATTCGCTCGTTTTTTCCGGTTATTTGGGCGCTTCGCTCGCGTTGGCCGCTCTTTTAGCGTTTCGACGGATTGCGTCGCCGCGTCTGCGGTTGGCGTTCGGGCTCGGCGTCGTCGCGTTTGGGTATCCGGGGTTCGGATTTTGGGCGGCGTTCGCCGGGGCGCTTTGCGCGTTCGACGAACTGGAGCGTTGGAAAGCGTCGGTTTTGCCGAAAAAACGGGAGAACGGGGAAACGCCCGCGACGCCGACCGCCGCCGAGATCGACGCGGAACGTTCCGCCCGACGTTTGCGAATCGTCGCGTTATTCCTCGGAGCGGTCGTTATTCCTTTGGCGTTTTATTATTTCGTTTTTTATTCGCGCGTTAAATTTTGCAACGTTTTCTTACAGGGGCTCGTCGAGGACGTGCGGTACGACAAAAAAGGGCTTCTCGGGACGTTCGTTTACGGTTGCGCCGCGCTGACGCCGATTTTTTACGTCGTCGCTCGACCGGCGGTTCTTTGGCGCGAACGTCGGGGCGCGACCCGTCCGAAAAAGGCCGCCGTCGCTAAGAAATCGGCAAAGGCGAGCGAATCGAGCGACGCGAGCGCCGTCGAGCGGGAGGAGCGAGCGCGTCGCGGGCGGCTCCTCGCGGCGACGGTCGTTTTGATCGGCTTGGCGACCTTCGCGGCGTCGTACCGAACGAACAACTTTTTCGCGATCTTGAAGGCGACCCGCGCCTTGGCCGACGGCGATTGGGCGCGGATTCTTGAAATCGAGTCGAAGATTGCGAAACCGAACGAGCAGTGCGTCGCGCTCCGGAACGTCGCGCTCTTTGAGACCGGCGCCTTGACGGAAAAAGCGTTCGAGCGACCGATCGCCGGAATTTCGACGTACGACGTCGACCAAGCCGATTTCGAGGCGGCGGCGCGCGGCAATTCTTGGGCGAAATTCAAATTTTGGCTCAACGAAAAGAAAATGGAGAGCGAACGCGCCGCGGTGCGAGCGTCGCAAGAGCTGATTTTCTGTCGATACGGGAATACGAACATCGCCGCTCGGATCGCGACCGACAACTTTGTCGCGAGCGAGGGGCGGGCGGCGTCCTTTTATAAAACGTTGGCGCTCGGCGCGATCGTCAACGGCGAAGACAAGGTCGCGCGCCGCTATTTGAACGAATTGGCGCAAACGCTTTTCCATCGCGACTGGGCCCGAGCGCGGTTGGCGTTTCTCGACGCCCCGCAATTCCGCGACGATCTGCGTTATTTCGGGAACGACGCGGAGTATTTGGCGGCGGCGAAGGCGCGTTTCGAGTCGGCTCCGTTGCGAGCCGCGACGCTCGACGAAGCGGCGAAGCGTTGGAACGTCGCGCCGGAGACGGTCGCCGCCGTCGCCGACGACGTGAAAAAATTGCGTTGGATGCGTCCGCGCAAAAACGAAGCGACGCTCAGCTCGTACCCGAATTTGACCTTTTTGCTCGGCGTTTTTAAGGACGAATACGACGCCGCGGCGCCGGAGACGCAAGAACTTCTCTTGATCGCCGCGCTTCTGCAAAAAGACGGCGACTACTTCCTGCGGAACGTCGGAAAATATCTTGCGACTTGCCCGAACGGCAAGGCTCCGAAGGCGATCGAGGAAGGGTTGGCGGCTTGGCGACTGACGAAGTTCGGCGACGCTTGGCAGACGGCCGAAGGTTGCGATTACCCGTTTTCTCCCGAAACGGTCGCGGAGTTGAACGGATTCGCGGGCTTTCTGAAAACGGCGCGGAGTCCGCAAGCGCCGGAAGCGCAAAACGCGATTCGCGAACACTGCGCCGGGCTCTATTGGGGGTACCTTGCCGACGAGTCGGTCTTTGGCGGAAATTGAGGAAAGAGCGGGAATAGGAAGAATTTGACGGCGAGGAAGCGTCGCGAGGCGATAGAATATGGAAAATAAAAAGGATGGGCAACGCGGAGAAAACGCGGAAACGACCGCGTTGGGGCAAAATAGAAACGGCGTCGAAAAAGAGCGGCGGTCGTCGAAGCGGCGGAAAGCGTTGATTGTTGCGGCAATTTTGGGCGGCGTCGCGATCGGTTTTTGGGGGGCGAATCGAGCGTCGTCTTTGCCGGCAACGTTCGAAACGGTCGACAAACTTCCCGCAATTTACCCGGATTACGTCGGGACGACCCTTCCGGCGAACGTCGCGCCGTTAAACTTTTACGTCGAGGAAGAGGGCGACCGCTATTTAACGAGCGTTGCGTCGAAAAACGGCGCGAAAATCGTCGTCTCCGGGCGTTCGGCGCAATTTCCTCTGAAAAAATGGCGCAAACTTTTGGAAGCGAACGTCGGCGAAACGCTCGTTTTCGATGTTTATGTGCAAAAATCCGGCAAATGGACTCGTTATCAAAGGGTTGAGAACGAAATTTCCTCCGATCGCGTCGACCCTTGGCTTGCTTATCGCCTGATCGAACCCGGATATGAGTACGGACATCGGATTTCGTTGCGCCAACGCAATATTGAAACGTTTGAAGAAAACGACTTCTTTAATAACCGCGCTCTAGCGACGTCGCCGTGCGTTAATTGCCATTCGTTCCAAAATCGCGAAACCGATCGGTTTTTGTTTCATTATCGCCGGGTCGACTCGCCGCCGAAAGGGGGGACGATTTTGGTCGACGGAAAAAAAGCGACGAAAGTTTCCGCAAAATTGGAGGACGCGGGTATTTCGTGTTCGTATCCGGCG
>JAFYVO010000333.1 GCA_017549085.1 Thermoguttaceae bacterium | reverse complement strand
CTCGCACGAGCCGACCGGCGTCCGCGTCGCTCGTCAAGCGTTCGGCGGCTCGACCCCGGCGCCGAACTTCGCCGCGCCCGCCGTTACCGGCTCCGCCGCCGACGTTTACGCGCCGCAATATCGCAAAGCGACCGAACTCCAAGACACGTTGGTTCGCCTCTTCGGCCAACGCTTCAAAAAACTTGAAGCCGCGACGCAAGCCGAAACTTACCGTTTCGTTAAACGTCAAACGCCGGGCGAGTCGGAAGTTCGCGTCTGCGACGTTTCGTTCGACGTCGTTCGCAACGCGATTTCGCTCGACGGCGACGCCGCGATCTGTTCGCAAATGCTCGTTCTCCTGCGGACGATGGACCAACCGCCTCCGGCGCTCGGGAACGTGCGTCGTTTCATCCCGATTCAACACGGCGATTCGAACAAAATCCGTCAAATTTTTGAAAGCGGAGCGACGCCGGCCTCGGTCGCGCCCCTCGGCCTGAACCGCGGCGTCGGCGACTTCGGTCGCGACCTTGCGCAAACGGACGCCGTTCGCCGCTTGACGACGAACGCCGCGACGCCGTTCGAACGCTTCGCGCCGTACTTCGCGGAAATCGCGCCGTCCCTTCCGTCCCTCGAAACCGCGCTCGCCTCGAACGCGCCGAACGCGATTCGCCAAGTCGCCTACCAAGACGACGCCGGTTTGAGCGCGCTCGGCCTGTCCGACGCTCCGCTCGGCGACCTCGCTTCTCCGCGCGAAAACGTTCGTCCCGGCGTCGGCGTCGTTCAAGACTTCGTCCCGATCGTCCTCAACGAACTCGACGTCGTTATCGTCGACAACGCGACCGACGCGGAATTCGAACGCATCAAACAAATGATCGAGCAGATCGAAGAACTGGCGAAAATCGCCGACCCGACGATCGAAGTTTATATGATGCGCCACGTCGACGGAGCGATGCTGCACGGCGTCTTGACGAAACTTTACGCGGAAATGTTCGCGACGAAGCAAGGTCGCGTTATGTTCTACGCGCTGCAAAATCCGAACGCGATCCTCGTCGTCGGCTGGGGGCAAGCCTTCGAGGATATGAAGAATTTGATCGAAGTGTTCGACAAACCGATCGCCGAAGGAACCGGAACGATGCGCGTCGTCCGCTTGAAGCACGCTTCCGCGACGGAAATCGCCGCGCTCCTTAACGAAGCGTTCCCGACGCCGCTCGTCGACGGCACCGGCGGGTTCGCGCCGCGCATCCTCGTCTTCACCGACGTTCGCACCAACTCGCTCGTCGTCCAAGCGTCGCCGAACGATTGGCTCGAAATTGAAAAACTCCTCGTCGAACTCGACGTCAACACGACGGCGGCGAAATTGACGACCCGCGTTTTCCCGCTCAAAAACTCCCTCGCGGAAGACATTTTGACGACGATTCAAAACGCGATCCTCCCGGCGAAACAAGGGACGCTCGAAACCGACGCGGCGAAGTTCCCCGTCCTCGAACTCCTCTCCGTCGACGAAACCGGCCAACGCCTGATTCAATCCGGCGTGATGATGGACGTCGAAGTTAGCGCCGACGTTTACCACAACCAGCTGATCGTCAACGCGCCGGCCGACTGTATGGAGTTTATGGAAGAACTCATCGAACTCCTCGACGTCGCGCCGAAAAAAGCGGAAATTCGCTTCTTCCAAGTGCGACACGGCGACGCCTCGTCGATTATGCAAACGCTCCAATCGCTCCTCGCGACGAGCGACGACAACCTTTCGACGCCGACCTTGCCGCAAGCCGACGGCGAAGAAACGTTCGTTCCGGTTCGGTTCGCCATCGACACGCGCACGAACGTCATCATCGCCGCCGCCGCGCCGCGCGAACTCGCGATCGTCGACGCGCTCATCGTCGCGCTCGACGTGCAAGACGCGACCGACCGCGTCGAAGAAGTCGTCCAACTGCGCAACATTCGCGCCGACGTCGTCGCGACGGCGATCGACGATTACCTCGCGCAAAAGCAACAGCTCGAAACCCTTTCGGAAGTCTTGACGACGTACCAGCTTTACGAATCGCAGGTCATCGTTATTCCGGAATCGATTTCGAACTCGATCATCGTCAGCGCGTCGCCGGAACACATCGAGAAAATCCTCGATATGATTAAGACGTTCGACGCCGACCCGCCGCAAGTCGTCATTCAAGTTTTGATCGCCGAAGTTACCCTCACCGACCAAGAGGAATTCGGGATCGAAGCCGGCTTGCAAGACGCTTCGTCCTTCAACCGCAGCCTCATCACGAACGCCGGTTCCGGCGGCGCGACCGGCTCCCCCGGTTTCAACATCGTCAACGGCTCCGGCCCCGGCGAAAACATGAACGCGAACGTCCCCGCGACGAATATCGCCGGGCAAGTCCTGAACAACTTCGGGATGGGCGCGTCGAGTTCGTCCCTCGGTTACGGCGGGTTCGTCCTCTCGGCCAGCAGCCGCTCGGTCGACGTTACGCTCCGCGCGCTCCGCGAGAAGAACCGTCTGCAAATCCTTAGCCGTCCGCAAATTACGGCGATGGACAACCAACAGGCGTTCATCCTCGTCGGTCAACGCGTCCCGCGTATCGACGGCACGACGACGACCAACTACGGCGTTCAAATGAACACGACCGACACGCCGGTCGGGCTGATCCTCCTCGTGACGCCGCGCGTTACGAAAGACGGTCGCGTCGTGATGGAAATCGGCGCCGAAAAGTCGTCCCTCGGGAACGACGCCGACGCGGTTCCGATTTACTCGCAAGACGGCGAAGTCATCAAGTCGCAGTCGATCGACACGATCCAAGCGATGACGGCGATCAGCGCCCGCGACGGCGAAACGGTGATGCTCGGCGGTTTGTTGACCTCCGAAAAAGAAAAGATCAGCCGCGGCGTTCCGTACCTGTCGGATATCCCGGGGCTCGGTTGGCTCTTCCGTTACGACCAAGAGCGCGAACAACGCAAAGAACTCCTCATCGTGATGACGCCGCGCATCTTGCGCACGGCGGAAGATTTCGAGGAAATCGTTCGCGTCGAAGTCGGCAAAACGAACGTCAACTTGGCCGAAGCGTTTGAAATCAACGGCGATATGGGTCTGTACGACGCCGCGAGCGCCCAAGGTCGCGAAACGAAGAAGACGCGCAACATCGTCAACGATTTGATGCGCCCGGATCAAATGAACGAGCTGAAAGGCCGTCCGGAATACGACCCGAATCGCGATTATAAGAAACGTCCGCAAACGACGGTTCCGACGACGCCGACTCGAACTTCCGCCGCGACGAAAACCTCGACGCGGAAAACGACGACCGCGACGCGCGCGACCGAAACGAAAACTTCCGCCGCCGAATCGCGCCGCCCGGCGATCCCCGCCGTCGAAAGCGAAAGCGACGAACCGACGTTCCTCCTGATGGACGACGACGATTTCGCCGAACGCTCGACGCGACGCGACGACGCCGTCCGCTCCGCCTCCGCCGAAAAACGCTCGAGTTCGACGAAAGTCGCTCAAGCCGAAACGGAAGCGAAACGTTCGACCGCGAAAGCGACCGACGCGAAAACGTCGACCGCGCGCAAAGCGTCGACGACGCAAGCCGACGAGCCGACTCGCTCGAAAGCGTCGACGACTCGCGGCGCCGCGCCGGAAGAAGAAATTCCGTTGTTGAAAAACCCGCGCGGTTTCGCCTTCCCTTGGAACCGCTCGAACGCCGGCTAATTTAGCCTTCGGGACGGCGCGACTCGCTCGCCCGTCCCAACTTTTGCGCTCGACGGCGCCGTTAAACGCGTCGTCGAGCTTTTTTCGCGCGCCGCGCCCGGCGGTCGCTCTCGACAAGTTCGGCGTTTCTTCGTCCGACTTCCGCGAGCGCCCGCCCGTCTCGAGTTCGCGAAACTCGTCCGACTCGACCGCTTTCGCCAACGGTCGTTCCCCCTTCATTTTCCCGTTACCGATTACCGCATCGATTGTCCCGCGTTCGTTCGCCGTCGAACGATCGCGTTAGGAAAGGCCGAAATGCCGCGCCGTTTTCAAATTTGCGCCCTTTGCGCGCTCCTCGTTTCCTTCGCGACGACGCTTGGTTGCTCGAGCGTCGGGCCGCGCAAGTACGTCTTCTTCGGCGAACCGAAGCCGGAAAAGGCCGAACTCTTTGAAGACTTTTGGTCGGACGAGTACGGCGCGTTCAAACCGGACGACCCGTCGCTGCCGTTGCGCCGCGGGAAAGCCGGCGTCGTTCGCTTCTTCAAAAAGAACTCCTACTCGCGCTCGATTCTCGTCGACGGAACGTTAACCGTCAACGTTTACGAAGGGGACAAACCCGGGATCACGTTGACGCAACCGGACGCGCAGATGGTGATCACGTCGGAAGAGCTGAACGAAAAACATCGCCAATTCGACAAAAAAACCGGTTACTCGTATCATATTTGGCTCGACTTGGGCGAATACGACCAACCGGAAAAGACGCTCACCCTCCTCTCGATCTTCAAAGACAAGAAAACCGGCGAAGCGACGCTTTCGAAGCCGATCGTCGTCGTCGCGCCGGGCACGTCCCCCGAAATTAAAGACGAAGAAACGGAAGCCGCGAACGCCGCCGAAGATTGGGCCCGCGAAGCGCTCGGCGACGACGTCGAAAACCCGATCGCCGAACTGCAAAAACGTTACTCGGTTCGCGGCGCCCAAAAACGCGCCGCCGAAGAAGCCCAAGGGAAAACGCGCCTTCGCGAATCGATTCCGATCGAACCGTCTCGCTTGCGCTCCGACGCTCCCGCCGACGATTACGACGCGCTCGACTATTCGGAACTCGACGACGAAAACAACCGACGCGCCGGGTCGACCGCCTCCTTAATGGAAAAGACCGAAGCGAAAAACGAACGCCGTCGCGAAGAACTCTTGGCGCAACTCGACGAACGGAACGCCTATCACCGCGACCGCCGCCGTCAAAACTTGGAACGAATCGAAAACGGCGACCTCGACGCCCGGGCTCGCTTCGACCAAAGCG
>JAFYVO010000332.1 GCA_017549085.1 Thermoguttaceae bacterium | reverse complement strand
AGGCGAAGAAGCGCAAATCAGCGAAGAAAGCCAAGTCGGCGAAGAAGCGCAAACTGGCGAAGAAAGCCAAGTCGGCGAAGAGGCGCAAATTGGCGGAGAAAGCCAAGTCGGCGAAGAGGCGCAAATTGGCGGAGAAAGCCAAGTCGGCGAAGAGGCGCAAATCAGCGAAGAAAGCCAAATCGGCGAAGAAGCGCAAATTGGCGGAGAAAACCAAGTCGGCGAAGAGGCGCAAATCGGCGAAGAAAGCCAAGTCGGCGAAGAAGCGCAAATCAGCGAAGAAAACCAAGTCGGCGAAGAAGCGCAAATCAGCGGAGAAAGCCAAGTCGGCGAAGAAGCGCGAATTAGCGGAGAAAACCAAGTCGGCGAAGAGGCGCAAATCAGCGAAGAAAGCCAAGTCGGCGAAGAAGCGCAAATCAGCGAAGAAAACCAAGTCGGCCAAGGGCAACTAGCCGCGCAAGCCGAAGAAAACGCGCCGTTTATCCAACCGGCGCCGACGACGCGCGCCTCGCGCCGTTTTCGTTTTATCCCCAAATTTATCGCGCCGTCCCGCAACGCGCAACGCTCGCCGTTTATCGCTAAAAGAGCGCGCCGCCTCGACGAAATCGCCGCGTCGCCGCCGGTTCGTTTCGCCGAAATCGTCGAAACGCCCGTCCCTCGCGTTTCCCCGGCGCCCAACGTCGACGCCGAACGCGCCGTCGTTCCGCAAGAAATCGCGCCGCCCTCCTGCGCTCCGACGGCGCATCCTCCCGCGGAACGCCCTCCCTTCGACCCGACGACGCTTCCTCCCGAGGAACGGCGACTGGCCGAGCTTCTCGGACGCCGACCGTCGAAAATCGAACTCGACGAATATTATTGGGAGCCAATTTCCGAAACGTCGCAAGTCGAATACGAATCGGAACGCCGCGCTTCCTTCCTCGACGCGGCGCTTAGTTTGGCGACGGCTCCGGTGATCGCGGTCGGTCGCGCGACGCTCTCGCTTTGCGCCGGGGCCGGTCGACGCACCGCGCTCGGTTCCGACGCGTTCGCGGCGACGAAATCGCGTCGCCGTCAATCGAGCAAATTTTCCGATATGATGATCTCGACCGTTTCCGGCGTTTTAATCGCGGTCGTCGTCGTTTTTCCGCTAATGCGTTTGGCCGTCAAAGAAGTTTTTACGACGATCGCCAAGAGCGCGGTTCGAAAAATCGGCGTTCACGTCCCGGTTTCGGAAAACGCGCCGCAAAGCGACTTGCTTCCGTTCATTTCGGAACAGCTTATGTTCCCGCGTTACGAAACGGCGAATCCGCAGGGCGTCGGCGGCGGCGAAACGCCTTGGGAGCCCGGAACGCGTTTCGAAACGTTCGCGCCTCCAAGCGTCGATCCCGCGTCGACGCCGCCGACGCTCGAGCCTGAATCGTCCAACGACGACGCGACGTTCGCCCTCCCCAAAAACGCGCAAGAGTAACCGACGTTATTCCTTCTCTTTCGTCCGTTCCGCGTCGTCGAGCGGACGCAACGTCGCGCCGTATCGCCGGGCGACCTCTTCTAACTCGGCCCAAACGGCGGCGCGCGCTTCCGGCGGTTCAAGCGTCTCCGCCCCCGCGCCGTATCCGAGCGCCCAACGCGCAAACGCTTTTCCGTATTCGGTTTCCAACTCGACGATCGTCGTGCCGCCGCTCTCCGGCGTCGTCGCGACGCAGCCGTTCAACCGTTCTTCGCAAACGATGCGCGCCGAGGAGCCGAAAAACCGCATCTTGACCCGAGTCGTTTCCGTTTCGCCGACGTAAGGGGTAAAAGAACTCGCCAAGTAAGCGTCGGCGTCAAAGTCTTTCGGGCGTTCAAACTTTTCAACCAACGCGTCCGCGTCCAACATTCGGCTAAATTTCCAAAAACGCACCTCTTGGTCCTTGCAGGAATAGCCGATCAAATAGAGCGAACCGCGAAAATAAACGAAATTATACGGCCGCACCACATAAGTCTTCAGCGTTTTCGACTTTAACGAGCGGTATCGAACGCGCAACTTTCTCGACTCCCCCAACGCCGTCAGCGCGGCGCCGACGACCGACGAAGCAACCTCCGGATATATCGGGCGCGCCGATTCCATCCGCACGACGAGCGGCGCCACACGCTCGGCGTATTCGACCCGTTCTTTCGGCAACGCCCTTTTAATCTTGCCCAACGCGTTTTGCGCTTCGTCGCCGAAAATCGCGCCGCAAAGAGGCGCCGCCAACGTTTGCCCGACGTAAAGCGCGAGGAGTTCGTCGTAATTTAGCCCCAAACCGAACGAAAATTCATTTCCGGAAAAATAATACCGTTTTCGTCCGTGATCGTTTGCGTCGACGAAAGATTTGAGCCCGTTGAAGACTTCGCCCAACCTTGTCAAATCGCGCCGAATCGTCTTGGGACTCGTCTTGAAACGCTCCGCCAACTCTTGCAACGACGCGCCTTCGCTCGCCGACGCAAGCGCCTGCAACACCTGCCATTGACGAATAAAGGTCGACTTCGAATCGTCGTTCGCCTTTTCTTTATTTTTTTTCTTTTTTTTCCGCGCTTCGTCGACGCCAACCGTCGTTATTCGACTTTTTCCCTCGTTCACGCTCTCCTCCGTTGCCGCGTCGTTAATCAAAACTTGCGCAAAAATCGCGCCTTCGCTTGCGATTTCCTCCGACGCGCCAATTATAAAACTTCGATAAGAAGAGTCAACAAAAGGTATGACGCCAGGCGTCCACCCTAAAAACCTTTTTTTCACCTTTCTTTAAAAACCGCCGCTAAAACCGTTGTAACCACTACATTTCGTTTAAACCCCGCATTTTCACATTATAAAGCCGCCTCAAAACGCGTTCGGAAATTTTTATTTTTTTCCGACTCGCCCCTTCCCGCGTTCGCTTCGAGGGGTAAAATGAACGACGCCCCGACGTTTTATCTTCGTTCCCGTTGTCCGCGTTCCGT
>JAFYVO010000331.1 GCA_017549085.1 Thermoguttaceae bacterium | reverse complement strand
GACGCGCTAGACGTTGCGTTTGCGTTCGAGTCGAGACAAGAAAAACGGAGCGACTCTTGAGATAGACGGGTTTCGACCCGATCGACGCGCCGTCCATCGCGGCTGACGTTCGATTTTGAGGTTCTCCGAGAAAAACCTCAAAGACGCGGGAAGGTCTTCTGACTAACGGAATCCTTTTTTCCGGTCTTCTCAACGCGAAAAGTCGGCGGCGAGCGGCGCGTTTGAATTGTTGGAAAGCGTTGCGAAAAAAAATGTCGCGTTGCAAAATTTGTCGTCGAAAAGGACGAACGCCTTCCAGGTCAAACCGGCTCGACTTGCCGAAGCGCGTCAATGACGGCGACGCGAACGCCGATCGAAAAAAGAAAGAATTTTTCGACAAAAAAACGTTCGCGAAGGGAAAAAAGTTGAAAACGCGACCGTTCGACCGGACGTCGAGAAGCGCGTTTTCTCCGAACACAGCGGCGAGGACCGTTCCGGATTGGCGCCGGATTCCCTGTTGCGCGAGTCTTGCGACCCGCCGCCCGCGTCCTCAAAAAGTCGACGTTCGCGGTTCCGAATCCCAAACGAGACGCGGCGAGCGTCGCCGTCGACGGTCAAAAACGAATCGACCGACGGGATGTAGGGGACGCTCGAATGAGCGCGAACGAACGTCGCCAACATTATCGCTTTTAAAGGAAATTTGTCAACGGGGGGCGACGGGCGCGCCCCTTTTCGTTCGGGCGGGGCTAGGTGAAAGACGGCTCGGGGGGAACGCGATTCGCGATATTTTCGAGTTCCGCGGCGAGTTTGTATTGCTTGATTTTGTTGTACATCGTTTTTTCGCTAACGCCGAGTTTTCGCGCGGCAAGTCGACGGCAACCGTTGCAAGCGACGAGCGTTTCGAGAAAAGCGAGACGTTCGATTTGAGGCAGCGTCAACCCGGCGAGGCCGAACGACGGAGAGGACGGAACGTCGGCGCGACCGGTCGAGCGGAAGGAAACGGGAAGAGGGCGCGGCGGCGCGACGGGCGTCGGAAGAGAAACGTTGGCGACTGAAACGCAAGAAGCGTCTTGGTTTGCGTCGCGAGAAAGACGGTAAACGGAACGCGTTGAGGCGAGCGAAACGTCCGCGTTGGGAGGCGCGGAAGGCAAGTCGCGGCGAAAAGCCGACGCCGAAGTCGAGGCGTATTGGCGGGAAAAACGGTCGAAGGAATTCATCGGAAGTAACGAAGTGAGGGCGGACGGCGGACGGAAACGCCGTCTTGCGAAAGGCGGCTTGGACAACGTTGGCAAGAATAGGTGTTTTCTTGAATGAAGAATCGGGCGAATTTATCTATTTTATCAATGAATTTGGGAAAATAGAAGGGTTTTGTTGAAAATTCGGGATTGGCGACCTGTGCAATTGATATAATCGGAATGAATTAAGAAAGACAGGCTGGATAAAAAGAACGCGCGCGTTAACGAGTCTAGAAGGTTTAGCGAATTTAGAAAAAGGGAAATTGGCGTTTGGGACGAGATTTTTTGAAAAAATAAAGAAAAAAAGGGGGAATTGAGTTTTGGAGAAAAAAAAAGGAAAACGCGAAATAAGAAGAATAGGGGGAATAAAAAAGAAAAAGAAAGCGAGCGCGGGCGGCGTTTGCAATTCCAAACGTTGGCAAGAGTCGCAAGAAGGGGAAACGTTCGTCTCGGAAATTGCGATTTTTGGAGACGCGACGGACGATTTAACTTGACCCGACGCTTCTTTTCGCCTAAAATAAAATATATAATATTAGGAACGAAAGCGAACGACGTTTCGAACGTTCGCTTCGATGCGGAAAACGGCGAACGGAAGCGAAAAAACGCCGACGGCGTCGGGGAAGCCCAGATAGGAAACGCTTGACGCGAAAAAAAGTTGAGGAGAAAATAAAATGAGTTTCAATTTGTTTGCGGTCGGAGTCGGCGCGCTCGTCGGAATCGTCGTCGCGGCGTTCGCGGCGATCTTTGTTTTTTGGGCGATCGGCGCTTACAACGGTTTGGTAACGGCGCGCAACCGCTATAAGAACGCGTTCGCGCAGATCGACGTTCAGCTGAAGCGGCGATACGACCTGATTCCGAATTTGGTCGAGTCGGTCAAAGGTTACCTGAAACACGAGGCGCAAACGCTCGAAGCGGTGATCGCCGCGCGCGGCGCCGCGATGGGGGCGAACCAAAACGCCGCGGCGCAACCGGGCGACCCGAGCGCGATGCGTCAATTGGCCGGAGCGGAAGGCGCGCTTTCCGGCGCTCTCGGACGTTTGGCCGTCGTTTGCGAAGCGTATCCCGATTTGAAGGCGAACCAAAACGTTCTCGCGCTCCAAGAAGAGTTGACCTCGACCGAAAATAAAATCGGGTTCGCGCGCCAAAGTTTCAACGACGCGACGACCCTTTACAACACCAAACGCGAAACGTTCCCGACGAATATTATCGCCGGAATGTTCAACTTCGGCGAAGCGTCGCTCTTCGAGATAACGAACGAAGCGGAGCGGGAAGCGCCGAAAGTTTCGTTCTAACGGACGAGCGGAAAGAAGACGGAAGACGGAAGCGGAAGGAAGCGGAAACGCCGTCGACGTCGGACGCGATTTTGTCGTTAATTGTTAATATTAAGGGGAAATCGGCGTTCAACGCGAACGGCGGCGTTTTTTTAAAATAAACGAGCGCCGACGCCGAGCGGTTCGACGGCGGCGCAAGCCAATCGGATAAAACGGAACGGACGATGAATTTTTTTGAACGGCAGGAACAGGCGCGCGGACGAACGAAGCTCCTCGTTTTTCTCTTTATTTGCGCTCTTTTCGCGACCTTTGCGGCGATTCTCGCGTTGGTCGCCGGGTTCGCGGCGCTCGGAACCGAAACGTCGGCGACCGGCGGCGCGACGGCGGAAGAGCTTTTCGTTCGTTACCTAACGAATCCGGCGTTGGCGGGCGTCGTCGCCGTCGTCGTCTTGTTGTTGATCGGCGGCGGTTCGCTTTTTAAGATCGGCGAGCTGAAGTCGCTCGGCGCGGACGGCGTCGCGGAGGCGCTCGGCGGAACGCGGATTACTCGCGCGGCGACCGATCCGGCGGAGCGTCGGCTTTACAACGTCGTCGAGGAGATGGCGATCGCGTCCGGCGTTCCGGTTCCGAGCGTGTACGTGATGCGGAAAGAAAAGGCGATCAACGCTTGCGCGATCGGCGGCGACCCGGAATCGTCGGCGGTCGCGGTAACGGACGGCGCGCTTCGGTCGCTGACTCGCGACGAGTTGCAAGGCGTCGTCGCGCATGAGTTCGGGCACCTCCTCAACGGCGACGTTAAGATGAATATGCGGCTGATCGGCGTTTTGTTCGGCTTGCAAATGTTGGCGTTGACCGGGTTGGTGATTTTTCGCTCGACGATGTATATTTCGTTGGGCGGTTCCTCCGACAATCGCAAGAACGGCGCGGGCGTCGTCGCGGCGATTTGGTTTTTCGCGCTCGGTTTGATCGTTATCGGTTCGATCGGCGTTTTTTTCAGCAACGTTATCCGAGCGGCGATTTCGCGACAGCGGGAGTTTTTGGCGGACGCGTCGGCGGCGCAGTTTACGCGCAATCCGGCGGGGTTGGCCGGCGCGCTTAAGAAAATCGGCGCCTTGGCCGAAGGTTCGGAGGTGAACGCGGCGCGTTCGGCGGAGATGGCGCACCTCTTTTTCGGCTCCGTTTTTTCCGGCGGCTTAACGGCGTCGCTTTTCAAGACGCACCCGGATTTGACCGAGCGGATTCGCCGACTCGAGCCGACGTTCGACGGGCGCTTCCCGAAGGTCGCCGTCGATTCGGGCGTCGGAGGGCGTTTGAGCGTTCCGCTTTACGACGGGACGCCGGCGAGCGTTCGCGGTCTCGCGAGCGGAAGCGGAATGAACTGGAGCGGAACGAACGGCGCGTCGTCGGCGGAGCGTTTCGCGACGGGGGCGGCGGTCGCGTCGGCGCTGATCGATTCGATCGCGACGCAAGCGGCGGAAAAACTCGACGTCGCGGGGGCGCTTCTGCAACGAACGCCGCCGCAGGTCGAGCCGCTCCTCGCCGATTTCGACGGCGCTCGGGCGGTTCTTTACGCGCTCTTGGCCGACGAGGACAAAGCGGTTCAAAAGCGACAGCTTGAAACGATTCGCGGCGCCGAAGGGACGAAGCTCGACGCGAAAATCGCCGTCGCGTTTCAAGCGCTTGTCGGCGCGGCGTTCGCGACGCGCTCGACGGTCGCGCGGCTGACCCTTCCGGCGTTGAAGACGGCGAATATCGTTCAATATCGGAAGTTGCGTCAAA
Organism: Thermoguttaceae bacterium; assembly: GCA_017549085.1. Lineage (GTDB taxonomy): Bacteria > Planctomycetota > Planctomycetia > Pirellulales > Thermoguttaceae > RUG369. Next base: position 1,860 of record JAFYVO010000331.1, on the reverse strand, counting down.
CGATTCTCGAGCTTTGCGCGGCGGACGGAACGCTCGACTTGTTCGAATACGCGCTTCAAGCGTCGGTCGTTCGCGAGTTGGACGTTTATTATCGGCTGTCGCGGGGAACGAAAATCCGGTTTTCGCGTTTCGAGGACGTTCTCGAACCGTTCCGCTTGGTTTTAACGTATTTGGCGGGCGAAGGCGCGCCCGGCGACCGAGCGGCGGCGCGCGAGGCGTTCGACGAAGGCGCGTCCTATTTTTATTTGGAACTCGAACCGACGCCGCCCGAAACGCGAACGCTCGGAGCGTTCAGTCGCGCGCTCAACGATTTGTCGCAAGCGACGCCGACGTTGAAGGGCAAAATGTTGGAAGCGTTTTACCGTTGCGTCGCGGCGGACGGCGTCGTCGTCGAGCGCGAAGGGGAATTGCTCGAAGCGATCGCGTCGGCGCTCGGCGTTCCGGCGCCGGTTTGGAGCGCGTTGGGCGTTTGACGTTCGGCGTCGGAACGAACCGGATAACAAGGATAAACGTCGTCGGGAAGCGGTTCTCGGCGGCGTTTTTTTATCGGCCTTCGACGCGCCGCCGTCCGTCGGGCGAATCGGGAACGGGGTGGGAATGCGACGGTTGCGTCGATTAAAACGACGCGGCGCCGCCTTTTTTACCGGCTTTAGGGGCGAGGGGAACTTGAAAAAAAAACGTCGATTGCAATAATAAAAATAGACGGGGCGCTTTAAAACATAAGGCGTTGAACGAAATCGCCAAACTCCGTTGCGACGCGTCGCTTGTCGACGTTCTTTTATCGAATCGTTGAATTTTCAACTTCTTGTCTTGGGGTTTTATTTTTTAATTTTGAGCGGCGGAGAAGCGTCTTATGAAAACGTCGATTTTTTTTAAAATCTTGCGGGGCGCGCGGATACGAGTTCAAATATTTCTTCTTTTGTTGTCGGCTTTAGCGTTGACGCTGACGGTGAGTTGCGGATCGACGTTGTTGCTCTATGCGGCGATTTCCGGAGACTGGGGCGAGAGTTGGAAAGAACTGTTCTTCGATTTCGAGAACAAAAAGGCGCTTTATCGTTGCGGATTGACGTTCGGCGCTTTATGGTTTCTATACGCGACGAGTTATAAATTCTTCGAGTTAAAAAGTTTGGGGCCCGACGGGCTTGCGGAAGAATTGGGCGGTCGACCGATTGGGAAGAAGAAACCGGTTTCGAAGAAGAAATTGGTTTCGAAGAAGAAGTCGGTTTCGAAGAAGAAATCGATTTGGAAGAGAAAAGCGGTTTGGAGGAAAGGAGCGGTTTGGAAGAAAAGACTGGTTGATGATAATAAACAGTTTGAGGAGAAAGAAACGGATCCGGTCGAGAGGCGTTTTTTAGAAATCGTCCAAGAAATGGCGAGCGAGTTCTCCGCGCCGGTTCCGAACGTTTACGTTCTGCGCGGCGAAAGCGGGATCAACGCTTGCGTCGTCGGCGGCGATTTGAACAAGTCGGCGATCGTCGCGACCGAGGGCGCGATTCGCTTGCTCAACCGCGACGAGTTGCGGGCCGTCGTCGCGCACGAGTTCGGGCATTTGCTCAACGGCGACGTCAAGCTGAATATGGGGCTCGTTTGGGCGCTCGCCAGTTTGCGGATTCCGACGGTCGTTGGTTTAGAATGGTTTCAAGAAACGGGGAATTACGAGCGCGGTAGGAATAACAACGAAGGGTGCGCTTTCTTAGGGTTTATGTTGTTTTTCTTGCTGTTCGGCCTCCCCGGTTTCTTGGGAACAAAGCTGGTTCGCGCCGTAATGTTAAGATCGCAAGAGAAGTCGGCGGACTGGTTTGCGGCGGAGCGTACGCGGAATCCGCTCGCGTTGGCCGAAGCGTTAAAGAAAATGGGGGG
>JAFYVO010000330.1 GCA_017549085.1 Thermoguttaceae bacterium | reverse complement strand
GAAGTTCGCCGAGATCGAATGGCTCGAAGCGACGGAAGTTCCGGATTTCGACGGCGAACGTCGGACGAACGGCGGCGGTTTCGAAGAGTTCGACCGTTTCGACGCGCCCGATTTCGACGCGCCGTCGTTTGAAGAAGACGAACGCGGCGGTCGGATCGTCGTCCGCGCCACGCTCGACGATCACGCGAAAATTTCGGAAGAAATCGAAAAGATCAACGCGTCGGAAATCGACCCGGAAAACCCGGACGCCGAGTTCGTTCCGGGTCCGCGCGTCTCCGTTTACTCGGTTAAAACAACGCAACTTGCGACGCAACTTCGCGGCGTCGTCACGCAGCTCTTCCCGAGCGCGGAAATCTTCGCCGGCAACCCCTACGGCGGCTACGGCCAAGGCCAAACCGAACAAAAAATCGTCGTTCTCGCGAACGGTCGCGAACAAAAAATGATCGCGAACATCGTCGAAGAACTCTCCGCGCCGAGCGAAAAAGAACAACTTGAATTCGCCGTTTATCCGATCGGCGCCGTCCAAGCGGAAACGATCGAATCGCTCGTCGAAAACTTGGTTCCCGACGCGATTTTCGTCCCGACGCTGACCGGCACGTCGGCGGGCGCCCGCTCGAGCTTTATGCAAGGTCGCCAACAATCGCGCCAATCCCGTATGCAACGCATGTACCGCGGCGGAAACCCGGATCAAGCGTCCCCGTTCTACCGCGTCGACCCGACCGACAAAACCCTCGCCCTCTTCGCGAACGCCAAAGCGCACGAAGCGGTTAAGGACGCGGTCGGCAAACTCGCGACGCTGGCCGGCGACGAAGCGAAAGTTACGTCGAAAGTTCAACGCCTCCAAAACCCGATCGCTTACCAACTCGTCGCCGCGATCGCGCAAATTTACCCGGCGATCACCGCGACGCCGACCGGCGCCTACGAGCTGATCCTCTACGGCCCGGAAGCGGAACTCGCGAAAACCGACGCTTTTTTTAAAGGCTTCGACGAACGCTTGGGGCGCATGCATTTGATCACGCTCCCGGCGGAAAGCCGTTACCAACGCGACCGAATGGTTAACATCATTCGCTCGAACTTCGCGGCCAACGGGATCACCGTTTACCCGGGCGCGAACTCCGACCAATTGATCGTTTGGGGCCCGGAAACGTTCTTTGAACGCGTCGACCAATTCGTCGAAGAAATTTGCAAAACGCCGGAAGAAGCCGCTTACAAAACGTTCCCGGTGGTCCACACGACCGTCCCGGCCGCCGCGGCGTTTCTTGCCCGCGTCTGCCCGAACGCCGAAATCACGCCGGAACCGGCGCGCAACCAAATCGTCGTTTACGGTTCGCCCGACCAATTGGCCGCCGTCGAAAACGCCTTGAAATCGCTCGACACGCCGACCGACGCTTCGGTCGAACGCGTCGTCCGCGGCTACTCCTGGCCGTACTCCGGTTCGTTCTGGAAAACCTACTCCGAAATCGCCGCGACCTTCCCGTATCCGCAAGCGATTCTGTCGCAAAGCGCGGACTATTCGGAAATTATCGTTACCGCGACCGAAGAAGTCCAAGCGAAAGTCGCCGCTTACGTCGAAGCGCGCCGCGTCGAAGCCGCGAAAATGGCGCCGTCGCTCAAATCGTATTACCTGACCCGCGTCAACTTCACGAAACTCGTCCAAATCGTCCCGACGATCGTTCCAGGCGTCGCGATTTACCCGGGCAAGGGCTCGAACGAAGTTTTCGTCGTCGCGAACGAAATCAATCACGAAAAATTCCTCGAAACGTTGACCCGCCTCGAAACGGTTCCGGAAGGCGCCGACGTCGACGGAATCGAACCGAAAATTTACCAAGTCAGCCCGCAAGGCGTTCAAGCCGCCATCGGCCTGTTGACGCCGCAAATCCCGGGCGCGATTATGTACCCGCTTAGCGCTTCTCGTTTCGTCGTTTGGGGCTCCGTTTCCGACCACGAACGCGTCGCGAAGGCGCTCGAAGTCGTCGGCGAAGCGTTCCCGAACGTTACGCTGAAGAAATACTCGCTCGTCCACCTGCGCTACACGGACGTCCTCGCGTTTATGTCGACGCGTTTCCCGACGAACGAAGCGTACTTTTTCCCGTCGTCCGACGGCGCGCTGATGTGCCAAGCGGCGGAAGTCGTTCAAGCGCAAGTCGCCGAACTCCTTAAATCGCTCGACGTCGAAGACGGCCCGGAATCGAAGATCGTTCCGCGCGCTTACGACATTAGCGACATTCCGGTCGCGTCGCACGCCTACGTCGCGTCGGCGTTGACCCGTATGGCGCCGGAAGCGATTCAACTTCCGACGACCACGCCCGGTTTTGTCGTCGTCGCGGCGCGCCCGGCGGTTCACGAAAAGCTCGCCGAGCTGATCGCCGAAATGATTAAGGAACGTCCGACCGCGAACAAAACGCTCGTCGCCTACACGCTCCAACGCTTGACGCTCGCCCAACTGAGCGCGACGATTCTCCCGGTTTACCCGAACGTCAAGATCGGGCTCGGGACGACGCCGAACCAAGTCGTTATCCTCGCGAAAGCGGACGAACACGAAAAGATCGCGGCGATCATCGAAGAACTCGAAAACGCCGCCGCCGATCAAACGACCGTCATTTACCAACTGCAATACGCGGTTCCGTCGACGACCCGCGCGACGATTCTCGCGCTCCATCCGAACGCGACGATCGTCGCCGACCCGCCGACCGCCGCGCTCCTTGCGACGACCGGCGCCCGTAAG
>JAFYVO010000329.1 GCA_017549085.1 Thermoguttaceae bacterium | reverse complement strand
CGACGTTTTCGCCGGTTCTTTACGTTTTTGGCGACGTTTTCGCCGGTTCTTTGCGTTTTTGGCGATTTTCCGCCGGTTCTTTGCGTTTTTGGCGACGTTTGCGCCGGTTCTTTGCGTTTTTGTCGACGTTTTCGCCGGTTCTTTACGTTTTTGGCGACGTTTTCGCCGGTTCTTTGCGTTTTTGGCGATTTTCCGCCGGTTCTTTGCGTTTTTGGCGACGTTTCCGCCCGGTTCTTTGCGTTTTTGGCGACGTTTGCGCCGGGGTTGGCGTTGTTCGTTGGTTCGCTCAAATCGTCGTTTGGGCGCGTCGCGTTTTCAATCGAACGACGGCGGCGGGACGGTGGAGGCGCCAAGAACGACGGCTTGGGCGCGGCGTTCGAGCCGTAAAGTCGACGAATCCGGAAAAGTCAGCCGAACGTCGCCGGGAAATTGCGGTTCGTCGGCGTTTGGACGGGGCGTTTTTCGGACGGCGGCGGCGAGTCGGCGCCATTCGGCGGCTCCCATCGCGGCGAGCGGCCATTTTCGGTCGCGCCAAATTTGCCGGAAATAACGGCGAACGACCGCTTCCGGCGCCGCGCGAAGCGGTTCGAGCGGCAAAATAACGACGTTGGGCGAATTTGCGCTGTTTGCGCTGTTCGCGCTGTTCGTGTTGTTCGCGTTGTTTGCGCTGTTCGCGTTGTTTGCGTTGTTTGCGTTGTTCGCGCTGTTCGCGCTGTTCGCGTTGTTCGCGTTGTTCGCGCTGTTCGCGCTGTTCGCGTTGTTCGCGTTGTTTGCGCTGTTTTCGTTGTTTTCGTTGTTTGCGCTGTTTTCGTTGTTTGCGCTGTTCGCGCTGTTCGCGTTGTTTGCGTTGTTTGCGTTGTTTGCGTTGGTTGCGTTGTTTGCGTTGTTTGCGTTGGTTGCGTTGTTCGCGTTGTTCGCGTTGTTCGCGTTGTTCGCGTTGTTTGCGTTGTTTGCGTTGTTTGCGCTGTTTACGTTGTTTGCGTTGTTTGCGTTGTTTGCGTTGTTTGCGTTGTTTGCGTTGTTTGCGTTGTTTGCGTTGTTTGCGTTGTTTGCGCTGTTTGCGGCAACGCCGAGCGAGGCGAGCGTTCGGGCGAAAAGCGCGTCGCGACGGCGGGCGGCGGCGATTTGAGCGTCGAGCGGGGCGGTTTGCGCGTCGAAAAACGTTTCCGTTTCGGCGGCCAGTTCGGCCAAGCGGAGGAGCGCGGCGTCCCAACGCCCGGGAAAAATCGAGTCGAGGAGGGGCGCCAACTCGTTGCGGATTCGGTTGCGAGCGTATCGCGGCGACGCGTTCGAGGAGTCGACGCGGTACGGTTGGTTAAGCCGGGTTAAATAGGCGAGGATTTCGGCGCGTCCGACGGCGAGGAGCGGGCGAATCAGGACGAGCGATTCGTCGAGCGGACGAACCGCCGGGACGCCGCGCAAACCGTCGAATCCGGCGCCGCGGAAGAGTCGGAAAAGGAGCGTTTCGAGTTGGTCGTCGCGATGGTGCGCCGTCGCGAGAAACCGAGCGCTTCCGGCCTTCGCCACGTCGACGAGCGCCCGATAACGCAGTTCCCGCGCCGCGCTCTCCCAACTCCCTTGGCGTCGCGCCTCCGCCTCCAACTCGGTCGGGTCGAGCGTTCGACGGAAAAAATCGACGCCGAGCTCCGCCGCCAACGCTTCGACGAACGCGACGTCGCCGTCCGACTCCGCGCCGCGAGAGCGATGATCGACCGTCGCGACGAAGAAATTGCGCCGTAAATCCGGATTATCCGTTATTTCCGGAAGTCGGACGAGCCCGCGAAGGAGCGCGACGCTGTCGGCTCCCCCCGAAACCGCGACGCAAACGCGGCGAGAACGCCAAGCGTCGAGCGGAAACGCGGCGAGCAGGGCCGACTCAAACGGTCGCGGCGGCGAACGAAAGAAATTGGAGGACACGGGGAAATAGGGGAGATAGGGGAAAAGGGCGGTTAGGACGGAAGCGCGGAAAACGACAAAAGCGGCTCGACGCGTCGGGGACGGACGAGCCGCGTAAAAACGGCGCTTTAGGAAAACGACGCGGATTAGTAAATTTCGCGACCGGTCGCCGATTCCGTCGCGCGCTCGGCGGTGCGGAACCATTTTTCGCGTTCTTCTTGAGTGATCGCGTAAATTTCGATAGAAAACCGCTTGCTCAATCGCTCTTCGTAAGTTTTGCGCATCGCTTCGCGGCGGTCGGCGATCAGTTTTTGGCGCACTTCCTCTTGCACTTCCGGAAAACTTTTAACGCGTTCCGTTTCGCGTTCGATAATCCGCGCGATCGTTAAACTGCCGTCGTCTTCTAAAATACGACTAAGCGCGCCGACCGGCAAATTTTCGCTAAAAATCGCCTTTTCGACGACTTGCGAACGCAACGAGCCGGGCGCCGTCCAGTCGCGATAACCGCCCTTCGACGCAAAAACGTCCTCCGAGTCGACGCGGCAGACTTCGGCGAAGAGCGCTTCTTGCCGTTTCGGGTCGGACTCCGCTTGAACGGCGTTACCCATATGCGCAATTTTGCGGCGCGCTTCCTCTTTCGAGCGTTTGCGACCGAAGTAAACGGTCATCGCCTGCCAACGAACGCGCGGCTTGACCCGATAAACGTCGCGGTTCGCTTCGTAATAACGGCGCAAATCGACGACCGTCGGATCGAAATCTTCTTCGCCGAGGTTGTAATTCATCCAAAGTTCGCCGAGCGTTTGCTGCATAAAGATGCGTTTTTCTTGCGCGTAATCGCTGCCGATTTCGCGTTCGAAATAGTCTTCCAACTCTTTTAACGTTTTGCAACCGAACGTTTCTTTCAGTTCCGGAAGCATTTTTTCGTTAAACTCTTCTTCGAGCTGCTTCGTTTGCTCTTCGATTTGGTCTTTCGGACGGCTGACAACGTAGTCGTTGTAAAACAAAAGTTTTCGAATATGATTGTCGAGAACTTGCGTGAATATCTCTTCGTTATTTAAATATTGTTGCAAGACGCCTTTTTTGTATTCTTCGCGGTATTCTTCGCGAACGTCTTCGGGGATTTTTTCGATCTCCTCGAGGTACTGCATATGCGCGAATTTTTTGAGTTGGTGAAGAATATCGCGGCGCAAAATCGCTTCGTGTCCGACGCGGCCAAGGGTTTCGGCGCCGTCGTAATAGGAGCGGGACGCAAGGGGCGCGGCGTCGGTTCGGACGTTCAACTCGGAAGGTTCTTGAGCAAGGGAACGCTCGGCGACGCTTGACGGCTCCGAAAAAAGGAAGGGAAACGCGAGCGAAGGCGCCGCGGTCGCGACGAGTAACAACGCGACGCGGCGACGCCGAACGCAACGATTAAAACGGGCGGCAAGGTAAGCGCGGATCGAACTATGAGGGCGGCGCGGCGAAAACATTAACGCTCCCGACGACGGTTGGCGACGTTTTTACGAAGAAAAACGAACGCGACCGGAATAGTGTTTGATAATGCGGTAAATCGCGGCGATTAAACGCGGCGCGACAAAAAAACGACGGCGGCGCGGCAACGCGGAGCCAAGCTATTTTGCGAAAGAAACGTCGAGGACGGAATTTCGTCGCGGCGCTTCGCAATAAAACAAAGCGAGTATAACAATTTTTCCGTTGAAAAGGCAAGAGCAATTTGCTTTCTTTTTAAAAATAGCCGTTAAAATCGGAAGAATAGGTAAAATCGGCAGGTTTTTTTTAAAGTTTGGTTTGAATAAAAAGAATTTGCTGGTAAAAAAGAATTGGCGGTTTAGAATGATTATATCGGCTGCGTCGATTGCGATGTTGGCGAGAGGCGGCGAAGTTGCGTTGTTGCAACTTCAGCGAAATGAGTTGGCGGCGCGCGTTCTTAGTCGAGCGTCGCGGAGCAATGCGTCGACGTTTGTTTTTGGCGACGAAAACAACGTAAGAGAAGAACTGAAAAGAGGCGGTTAATGATTCGTTTGGGTTTTAAACGCGGCGTCGCGTTGCGCGTTGCGTTAGGGGCGGCGTTCGCGGCGATTTGCGCGACTCCGGCGGCGGAAGCGAAAATCTTTAAAGGCAATATTTGCCGAACTTGGCGAGGAGCGGGTGCGCAACAAACGTTGGCGATTGCCGAAGTCGGCGTCGCGGGAACGCTCCCAACGACGCCGAGCGAACCGGCGATCTTGCCGGCGCCGATCGGGAGCGGAGCCGCCGCGTTTTACGTCGCGGACGGACTCAAAACGCCCCTTTTCAACGGCGTCGACTTGACCGGTTGGACTTCGGTGAAAGGGGGGGCGCCGGGCGAAGGTTGGAAGGTCGTCGACGGAATGATTTTCCGCGAAAAGAACGGCGGCGACCTTTATTTCGACGGCAAATTCGAAAATTTTGTCTTGGAATTCGAATTTAAGATTAGCGAAAAGGGGAACAGCGGCGTTAAATATCGCTCCTGGAACACGGAGGGGTACGGGCTCGGGTGCGAATATCAGATTTACGACGATATTAACGACAAGAAGAACCCGCCGCGTTACCAAACCGCGTCGCTTTACGACGTCGTCCCGCCCCGCGAAGGAACGGCGAAAATCAAAATGGGCGAATTTAACCGCGGCAAGATCGTCGTTTTGGGGAACCGAATCGAGCACTACCTGAACGACGAATTGATCGTTTCGATCAACGTCGGCTCGCCGGAGTGGAACGAGTTGGTCGGCAAGAGCAAATTCAAGGATATGAAAGAATTTGGAACGACGGCGATCGGGCGTATTTTCCTGCAAGATCACGGCTGCCAAGTTTGGTTTAAAGATATTTACGTTACCGAATTGAAAGCGGCGTATCCGGTCGGTTGCTTGGGATTGTTTTATCGTTATTGAGGCGGAAACGTTGTGTTGAGACGGTAATCAAATAGTCCGACCGACCCGCGAACGACAAAAAAACGGCGAGCGTTGAACGTTCGCCGTTTTTTTTTTGGAGCGTTTGAACCGGAAAAAGCGTTCGAACCGGAAAAGGTGTTTGGGCTGAAAAAAGCGTTTGAACCGGAAAAAGCGTTTGAATCGGGAAAAGCGTTTGAACCGAAAAAATGTTCGAACCGAAAAAAGCGTTTGGGCTGAAAAAAGCGTTTGAACCGGAAAAAGTGTTTGGGTCGGGAAAAGCGTTCGAAGGAAAAAAGAGGGTTAGTAAGATTCGAGTTCTTCGACGCGCACCGCGAGCTTGCCGTCGACGACGAGAAGGACGCCGCGACCTTGGAGGCGACCGTCGGCCCAAATTTGGACGGCGGCGCCGCCGGAAGCGTTTGAAAGGGGAACGATCGACTCGGGCCCCAACGCGTCGAGTTCGGCCGACGTTAAGCGAACGCGTCCAAGTTCCAGCGAATAACGAACGGTCGACGCGGGGCGCGGTTCCGCGCAAGGCTCGAGCGAACGTTGCAACGCCCGAACGTTCGCGTCGGACGCCAACGCGTCGAGCCGTTCGCCGGAACGGCGCAGAAGCGCGTCGAGACGGCGCTCGACGTCGTTCCAGTAAGAACTCGACGCGGCGGCAAAGTCGGCAATCCTCTCGTTCATAACGCGGCGGAGCGTCGGCTAAGCAGGGGCGACGCGACTGTTAAATTTTAAGACGGACGAGGCGTTAAGCGAATCAGGGCGACGCGATCAGCGCGTTTGGAGGATTTCGGAAATCGGCGCTTGCGGATTCAAAGCGCGTTCCATCGTCCAACGGTTCACGTCGAGAAGAATCTTTTTCATCCGCGTTTCGGCGGCGTTTTCTTCGTTCGGGCGCTCGTTGTATTGACGGATGACGACGGTCAAACCGGCGGTATGGAACAGGCCCAACTGCTTCGGCGTCAGTTGCGGAATCGCGGAGGCGCCGAGCCCGGTCGTCAGCAAGATCGGCAGGTCGCGCGCTTCGCGCCAGTTGCGGAGCGGTTGACGTTCGAGCGTCGGGAAGGCGCCGTCGATCGAAACGACGCCCGCGAATTCGCGAGGATTGCGGAGCGCGACGCGGAGCGCCATCGTCCCGCCGGTTCCGCGTCCCAAGAGGAAAACGCGGCGACGGTGAACGTTAAACTTCGCCAACGCTTGCTCGATCGAATGAAAGACGAGATTCTCCGCTTCCGAAACGCCTTCGTCCGTCTCCGGCCAATTGTAATACGTTTCCCGACGCGTTTCTTCGACGACCAAACGCCCGTTCGCGCGGTTGCAGACAAGGCCGGCGCGAGACGCGACAAGACCGCGCGGAGCGACGGCGACGTAGTTGCGCGAAGAAATTTGAGGCGCGACGTCAAAAAGTTCGGCTTCGCTCGAACCGGAATCGTGCAACCAAACGAGGAGCGGGTAGGCGTAATTTTCCTCATATTTGACCGGCGCGACAAGGAAATGCGGAAAAGCGCGACGCCGCGAATCGCCGTTTCGACGCGGCGAGAAACTCTCGACGGCGGATTCGAAAACGGAAGCGGTTCGAGGAGCGGCGACAACGGGGCTGAGCGTTTTAGCGTTGGACATAGGGCGACGAGTAAATCAATAAGGGAAACGCGAACGATCGCGAACTTGCTGTCAATTAAACCGTTATAAACGATTAAAACGGCGCCTTAAACGACGCGAACGAGCGCGGAGGCCGGAGCGAAAGGGCCGGTCGGCGACTCAAAACGTCGGTTGCCAAAATGTACGCGCCTCGAAACGAGGACGGCGAAAAAAATTTAGGGCTTTTTCGGTATTTTGGGCAAATCGTTGAGCGAAGAACCGGCGTTTCAGCACAAACGCTCCAATTTAACGCGCCGACTCTCCCGACTGTATCGGTTAAGCGGCTTATGCTGAACATACCTCTATAATAGCCGATAACTAGGGGGGAAGTCAAGGCGTATTTCGGGAACTTTTGGCGTTTCTTCTTAAGTTTTTTCAAATTTATGCCGACGCGCGCGAAAATTAGTGTTGCAGATTTCTAACGGCGAGGCTTGATTAATTCGCGAGTGAAAGATTGAATATTGGGACGGTAATAGAGTTCGTAAGAAGAGCGCTCTTTTTTTTCGACGCGTTCGTTTCGTCGGAGGGGCGCGTTTTGGGGAGGCGTTTGTTGGGACAAGCGTCGGAGGGCGCGTTTGGGGGG
>JAFYVO010000032.1 GCA_017549085.1 Thermoguttaceae bacterium | reverse complement strand
TTGGGGGGATTTTTCCGGTTAAGTGGTTTGGGGCGGGGCGATTTCCGCGGCCAACGTTCGCAACGAGTCGGCGAGCGCGGCGAGCGGGAGCCCGACGATGTTCGACTCGGAGCCGAAAGTCAAGCGCAGCCAATCGTTGCCGTCTTGATAACCGAACGCGCCCGCTTTCCCCTCCCAAAGACCGCTTTCGAGGTAGGCCGCGAGCCGCTCTTCCGAAAGCGGTTCCATCCAAAGTCGCGAAATTTCGACGCGGCGCAAAACGCGGTCGCCCGGCGTCGCCCAAAGACAAAGGCCGGTGCGCACTTCGTGTTCGGCGCCGCTCAAAAGGCGGAGCATTCGCTCGGCGTCGGCGCGGTCGGTCGGTTTGCCTAAAATTTCGTCGCCGCAAACCGCGACCGAGTCGCAAGAAAGAACGACAAACGGAGCGGTCGACGCGCCGAAAATCGCGTCGAACTCTTGACGAAGCGCCGTCGGTTCGCTTGCTTCGAGCGGATTGGGGGACTTGGGAGGATTGGGAAAGCCGAGGGAAACGGGGGAAGCGGGAAGCGCGGGAAGATTCGACGTTTCGACGAGCGGACGAAGTTGGCGAACGACGTCGCGCGCTTTAACGAACGCCAAACGGTCGACGAGTTCCGACGGCGAAAGACCGTCGAGCGGTTCGTTTTCTTCGACGGCGTCGTCGGAGGGCAGAACGGCGAAGCGATAGCCGGCGGAAGTTAAGAGCCCGCGCCGTCGCGGCGAACGGCTCCCTAAAACGAGTCGAAACGGAAGCGGCGCGACTGCGTCGGTCGAGCGCGCCGCGCCTTGAAAGAGGTCAAAATCGACGGACATTTTGATTCTTGGGCTAAAAATTAACGGCGATGGGAGAACCCGTCGCCGTTGGGGGAAATGGAAGGCGGTCGTCGCAACCGTTCGCGGGACGCGATTATTTAGCGACCGGGTCCGCGACGGGCGCGGCGTCCGATCCGGTCGGTTCCGCCGTTTCGAGCGTTTCGGCGCTTTCGACGAGGTCGTTCGTTTCCGAGGTTTCAATCGCGTCGGTCGTTTCGGCGCCCTCGACGACGTCGAACGTTTCCGGCGCCGTGCGAAGGGGTTGCAGACTCGACGGCGCGAGCGCGAACGGCGGCAAACCGAAGTAGAAGGGGTTTTCGGCGTTCGGCAGGTCGAGCGGCGCCCGGCTTCCAACGCGAAGAATCGCGAGAACGCGCCCCTTCGACGCGGCGACGGCGACCGGGTCGTAATTGTTCGGAACTTCGACCGTCAAGTCGGCGGTCGAACGGTCGGCGTCGGTCGGACGGGCGTTTTCGGAGTTTTCGAGGAAAACGACGCGCGTAACCAAGTTGCCGTTCAACGCAAGTTCGAGGTCGGCTTGCGGCAAGTCGATGTCAATCGGGAAGTCCCATTCGCGACCGGTCGGCGGATTCAGGCGACCGATCAGTTCGAGCGTCGGATAAAGGGCGCGGTCGGGGTTGAACGGAATATCGGTCAGTTGGAAGCGGTAAACGCGACCCGGTTGGAGCGCGAACGCGTTGGCCAACCAAGGGAAAAGCGCGTCGGCTTCGTCGATTTCGGCGTTGAAGACGTAACCGCCGGGCGCGGCGATTCCGACGCGAACCCCCTTCGGGAGCTTCCAAGCGACCGGTTGAGCTTGCGCAAGATTGGCGCCGCTCAAACGATAAAAACTCGCGAGTTCGCCGGTCGGCAATGACGGGCGGTGAAGGTAATGCGAACCGGCGGTTTGCGCGACGGCGAAACCGACGTTAAGAAGAACGGCGGACGCGGCGAACGCGAACGACGAACGGCGAACGAACGTCGAAAAGGTCGACGCGACGCGTTGAAAAAGACGTTTGCGGCTCATTGGGGGTTTTTCTATTTTGAGGGTTTCGTCTTCAAAAGACTTCCAAGAAACAAAAACGCCGCGTCGCCGCGCGACGTCGCCGGTCGGAACGCTAACGCTCTCGCGCTCGCTCCCGACGTTGCCGTCGTTCGAAGGAGCGAATCCGAGTTTGCCGGTTCTAACGGTCGCGTAAAAGTCGGCGCGGCGTTTGGGCGCGCGTCGACAAAACGCCGAAAACGCGGTTAAACGTTTTCGGCGCGAAGTTGATCGAGGGCGCGAAACTTACTAGTTGAAGTTGCTGCCGCCCCAGTTTTCGACGGACGGAATACCGGTCGACGGATTCGGGCTGGCCGGTTCGATCAGCGTTTTCGGTTGTTCCGGAACGGAAACGGTCGGGAGTTCGGTCGGAACCGGGCCGTTGGCCGGAGTTCCGAACGGAACGGCGTTGACGCCGGAGATCGGGATTTGTTGCGACGGAATCGCGGAAATCGTCGTCGGGTTGAAGCTCGAGCCTTGGAGCGAGAGGTCTTTGTTCCCGATTTGGACGACGGCGAGGATCGCGCCGCGGTTTTGCGCTTCGGCGATCGGGTCGGTCCCGGCCGGAAGTTGGGTGTTGACGATCGTGTCGACGCCGCCGACGAGCGCGAGGTTTTGGAATTGCGCCGACGGGAGGAAAATAACCTTCGTAACGAAGTTGCCGCTTTGAACTTGGTCGAAGTCGGCGTCGGTGAACTTAACCGGAATCGCGTTGTGGTCGAGGTAAGCCTTCGTGCGCGGCGTAACGGCGTTGATCGTCAGCGTCGGGTAGAGGGTCAGGTTCGGGCGGTTCGGGATGTTCGACAACTTCAAACGATAGCTGCGAGCCGTCGCGAAGTTTTGCAGACCGGGGCTGACGAGCGGCGCGGAAGCAAAATCGCCGATGGCGACGACGTCCCAATTAATGTTCATGCCGTCGGCGCCTTTGAAGAGAATTTGAGCGATTTCCGTTTGACGCGGTTG
>JAFYVO010000328.1 GCA_017549085.1 Thermoguttaceae bacterium | reverse complement strand
TCCTCAAACGCGCCGTCTTTATGAAGAATCCTGTCGTCGACTTCGACTCGATTCTTTACGTCGATTCGCCGTACCCGCAAGGGAGCGAATGGCGACACGAAACGCGGCACCGTCTCGGGTATATGGCGGTTCCGGGCGGGCGTCTGATGATCCGTAAAGGCTTGTCGCCGCAAGGGAAAGAACGTATCCTCGCGCCGAGCGAACCGCTCTCCGGCTCCTTTTGGCGCCCCGACCTTTCTTGGGACGCGAAAAAAGTTCTTTTCAGCTTTAAACCGCACAACGAGAAGGCTTTCCATCTTTACGAAATCGACGTCGACGGGCAAAATTTGCGCCAAATCACCTCCGGCCCGTTCGACGACTTAGACCCGATTTACCTCCCCGACGGCGAAAACATCGTCTTTTCGACGACGCGCGGCTACTCGTACGTCCGCTGCATGCCGCCGACGAACGCCTTCGTTCTCGCTCGAATGAAAATTGGAAGTCCCGACGTTTACTTGATTTCGCGCAACAACGAGCCGGACTACTTGCCGTCGATTTTGCCGGACGGTCGCGTCGTTTTCAGCCGTTGGGAGTACACCGACAAACCGTTGTGGCGCTGCGTCAGCCTCTGGACGATGAACCCGGACGGAACGCAAACGCAAGTCCTTTGGGGAAACCAATCTGTGTGGCCCGACCTGCCGAAAGACGTCCGCGCGATTCCCGGTAGTTCGCGTCTGATGTTCACCGGGAGCGCCCACCACGACTGGTTCGCCGGTTCAATCGGTATCGTCGACCCGACGGCGGGCCTTAACTTCCCCGACGGCTTGACTAAGGTGACCGCCGACGTCGTTTGGCCGGAAAGCGGCAACGGCCCCGTCGATCCGATCGAATCGCCCGACTACCGCCCCGCCGGCAAGTATACCGCGTACGATTCGCCGTATCCGCTGAGCGAAACCGATTTCCTCGTATCCGCTTGTCGCGACGGGAAATACGTCCTGTTGCTAATGAACGTCGACGGCGACCGCGAGCTGATTTGCGAAGGCGCGCACAACGTTTTCTACGCGCAACCCCTTCGCCCGCGAGAAGTTCCGCCGACGCTCGTCGACCGCGTCGACTGGCCGACTCGCGAAAACCGCGACGCTCCGGCGCCCGGCGTTATTTACTCGAACGACGTGTACGAAGGCGCGCCGGAATCGATTCGCGGCAAAGCTAAATACCTGCGAGTACTTAACATCGAACCGAAAACGTACACGCTGTGGAACGACCGCCCCTACATCTCGACCGGCCCGGCCGTTTCGATGGTGCAGTCGGAAGGCGTGAAGCGGATTCTCGGAACGGTTCCGATCGAAAGCGACGGCAGCGTCTCGTTTTACGCGCCGTCCGGCGTCGCGCTCCACTTCCAGCTCCTCGACGAAAATTACAAGTGCCTGCAAACGATGCGCTCGTTCACCGGCGTAATGCCCGGCGAGCGGCGCGGTTGCGTCGGCTGTCACGAATCGCAAATCGCGACGCCGTCTCCGCAAACGCGTTCCATCGCGGCGCTTAGAGAACCGTCGACGATTTGCCCGCCGCCTTGGGACGACGTTTCGGTCAGTTACGAACGTTACGTCCAACCGACGCTCGACAAACATTGCGGCGCCTGCCACTCCGGCGACGGTCAAGCGAAAGAAATCTTCGACACGACGCTGCGCCCCGGTTTCCTGCACTTCAAAGAGCCGTACATAACTCTTGTAGGGAACCCGAGTTGGGCCGCGCCGCCAAAGATTTATCGCTCCGGAACGCGCGGCGCTTGGTCGAACCCGACCGAAGCGGAACTCCCCGAGGCTCCCCCCGGTTTCGGAATCGCCGACACGATTCACGTCGAAGCGTATTCGACCGTCGACCCGGCCGGTTACGCGACGCCGAAACCGATGGAGAAGCTGTCGTACGCAAGTCGTTTAATCAACAAATATTGCGTCAAAGAACATTACGGCGTCGAACTTGACCCGGTCGAAATGCGACGTCTTATCGTTTGGGTCGACGCGATGTGCCCGTATATGGGAAGCGACGACGTGCGCTCGACGCCCGACCCCAAATTCCAAGGAAGCGATTGGCTCGCTCTTCCGCCGCGCCTCGAAACGGCGCCGGTGGTGAAACGCCCCGGTCCCTTCGACGCGTTCGGCGACGACGACGCTTACGCAACGCCAAGCGCCGAAGCAATTTACGGCAACCCCGCCGACGTCGCTCGCCCGACGTTAAAGTCGGCGCCAAGAGTCGAAAAATAAGCGTTTCGACGTAACGACGTCGAATAACCAAAAGAACGCCGCGCTCTCTCGAACGCGGCGTTTTTCATTGCGTCGTTTGACGCGCAAAACGTCAATGTTGCGAAGCCGGGGCAGGCGTCGTAAACATCGGCGAAACAGGCGCTTCCGCTCCGCCCCAATTCTCGCGCAAGCCGATTTTATCCAGCTTTCGCCCCGAAACTTCTTCGAGCCAAGCGCGCAACGCTTTCGAATCGGTCAAAAACGCGTCGACGTTTTCCGGCGTTTCGACCGTTCGCAACGTATTGGCGACAAAAACGTTAAGCCCGTCGCCGTTGCGATTGAAGAGTTCGCCGTTAATCGCGACGTTCCCGACGATAAAGTTGCGATTCGGATTCTCGAAAATCTCGTCAAAGAACGGATAAGCGTCGACAAACGCTTGTTTTCCAACGTTTTCCGGAAAGCGTTCCTTCACAAAGGTTCGATAACGCTCGTCGCTCCAAGGCGAGAAGCTGAACGCTTGTTTGCAATCGACGAAAACGTTGTCAAGAGCAAGGTTATCCTTCCCGCCGTGAATCTGAATCCCGCCGAAATTCCCGCCGGACGAGCGGTAAAAGACGTTGCCGATCATCGCGACGCCGGAAATCGTGTCGTCCAAACGGATTCCGGCCTGCCCGCAAAGCGCGAACGACGACCCGATGTGCCGCCAAAGGTTCTCTTCGATCACAATCCCGCGGAAGGTCGGGTCGCAAAAGATATCGATTCCGGACTGGTCGCTGTATTCGTAAACAACGGAGTGGACTTCATTTCGGGCGATGTAAATATCGTTCCCGTCGGTGCGCATTCCGTGGTGCGGCGAATCGCAAATCAAGTTGTTCGTCGCCGCGAGCCCGCAACCGTTGAACTGCAACGCCGGAGCGTAAACGCGGTCGATTCGGCTGAAATCGCTAATAAAGCAGTTGCTAAGCCAATGGTTGGCGCGCTTTAACGTCGAACGGTCGCCGCCGCGAATCCGAACGCCGGAAGCGCCGAGTTCGCGCAGTCGCGAATCCAAAACCCCGCAATATTCGCCGTTTAGAATCAGCGCGCCGTTCCCGCCGAACTGTTCGATCTTGCCGCCGACGAAGTACGACTCGAGGCAATTTTCGAACGCGACCGCCGTTTCGCGACCGCCCT
>JAFYVO010000327.1 GCA_017549085.1 Thermoguttaceae bacterium | reverse complement strand
GTCGTCGAACGCGCGTCCAAAGGGCGACCGTCGCGACGCATTGCAGCGCCGTCGGAATCGCGGCGAGGAGAAAAACGACCGCGAGGGGAAAAGTCGCGAAGGTTTCCGCGCAATTCAACTCGCCGCGCCAAGCGAAGAGCGCCAAAAGGTACGGCGCGGACCAAAGGAGCGGCGCGAGCGCAAGCGCCGCGAACGTCGACGTTTCGAACGGCCAACTTTTGAAATCGGCGAAAAAACCGGGACGCGGCGCGGCGTCGGGAAGCGTTGGATTCGGCATAACGGGCCCTTTCGTTGCAAGCGGAGTAACGGAACGGTTTAATACCGACCGAAAAAGACGCGGAGCGAACGTCGGCGTTTTTTTCGTCGGCGCTTGGGACGCGTTAAAGCGTCGAACGAGACGGTTTAAAGATAAAAATCGAAAGAAACGCCGAATACCTCCGCGAGTAAAACGCATATAGGACGGAAGAACAACATTAAAACGTTCGCGACGATTAGTAGCGCCGCGAGCGTCTTCGCCCAAACGCGGCGACTTCGGCGGAACGCTCCGACCGACGCGACGGTTCCGAGCGGCGCCGCGAGCCAAAAGACGGCGGTCGCCAACCCCATAACGAGCTGAATAACCGCGTTATGCGTTTCGCGCGACGCTTCGACGGCCAAACCGAACGGAAGTTCCCATTTGACGGTCGGCAAGGCGTCGCCGGCGAGGAACTCCCCGAGAAAGAACCCGATCGGCGAAATATACGCGAGCGGCGGCGCCAACAGCGCAAGCGTCCAAAGGAGCGGTTTCGACGTTAAAACCGAGAAAAGACGGCGTTTCGGCGCGTCGGACGGCGAAGCGTTCGGCGGAAGCGCGACGGCGGGCGTTTCGGGCGTCATTGGATTCTCCTTGCGTTGGCGAGGTGAAAAACGTCGCGGCGCCAAAGTCGCGGGCGGCGTTCGACGTTGGTTAACTCTTGTAATATATTATTCGGCGTCGCGTTTGGAAAGTCAAGCGAAAAAAGCGGAAAGATAAAATTTTTTGCGAAAAAAAGAAAAGTTTGACTTGGCGTCGCAATTAACGCGGCGGAAGGAGAGCGGAAAAAAACGGGGCCCGCTCGACTCGGAAAAAAGTCGGACGGGCCCCGAAAACGTTTAATCGTTTAAACGCTTTTCGCGTCGGCGCTTACTTCGTCAAGAGTTGACGCAAAACGGTTTGCAAAACGCCGCCGTTCTTGTAGTAAACGAGTTCGACTTTCGCGTCGATGCGAACGCGAACTTTGAACGTTTTCTTTTGACCGAGCGTCGCTTCGTCCGTCGAGGTCGCGACGACTTCAATTTCCGAACGCGGTTCGAAATCGTCGCTAAGGGTCGGAATATCGAAGAGTTCCGTCCCGGTCAGGCCGAGCGATTCGCGGGTTTGGCCGTCGACGAATTCGAGCGGAAGAACGCCCATCCCGACGAGGTTCCCGCGGTGGATGCGTTCGAAACTCGACGCGATAACGGCGCGAACGCCGAGAAGCGTCGTCCCTTTGGCCGCCCAGTCGCGACTGCTCCCGGTGCCGTATTCGGCGCCCGCCAAAACGACGAGCGGCGTCTTCGTTTCGCGGTATTTCAGGGCCGCGTCGTAAACGCTTTCGACCGGGCCGTCGTTGGCCGAAACGCCGAGGAACTTCGTAACGCCCCCTTCGGTGCCCGGCGCCAACAGGTTGCGAATGCGGATGTTGGCGAAGGTGCCGCGGGTCATGACGCGG
Source organism: Thermoguttaceae bacterium (assembly GCA_017549085.1). Classification (GTDB taxonomy): domain Bacteria; phylum Planctomycetota; class Planctomycetia; order Pirellulales; family Thermoguttaceae; genus RUG369. Next base: position 4,082 of record JAFYVO010000327.1, on the reverse strand, counting down.
TCGTTTCCGCGGCGCGAACCGTAGCTGTTGAAGTCGCGGAACTCGACGCCGGAGTTCAAGAGGAACGAACCGGCCGGGGAGTCTTTCTTAATCGCGCCGGCCGGGCTGATGTGGTCGGTCGTAACGCTGTCGCCGAGAACGAGAAGCGCGCGGGCGCCGGTAATCGCGGCGGGCTCTTCGGCTTCCTTCGTCATTTCGGCGAGGAACGGCGGCTCTTGAACGTAAGCGCTGTCGGCGTTCCAGTCGAAAAGTTCGCTTTCTTCGGTCGGAATCGCGTTCCAAAGCGGGTTCGAGTCGTAAACGCCGCGATAGTTGGCCGCGTAAACTTCGCCGTCGAGCGCGTCTTTGGCGATGGCGTCGATTTCTTCGTTCGACGGGAAAATGTCGGCGAGCATAACGGGAGCGCCGTTTTGGTCGACGCCGAGCGGTTCCGTCGTCATATCGATATTCGTCGTTCCGGCCAACGCGAACGCGACGACGAGCGGCGGGCTGGCGAGGTAATTCGCCTTAACCAACGGGTTGACGCGGCCTTCGAAGTTGCGGTTCCCGCTCAAAACGGCGGAGGCGACCAAGTCGCCGTCGACGACCGCCTTCGCGACCGGTTCCGGAAGCGGGCCGCTGTTCCCGATGCAGGTGAGGCAGCCGTACCCGACGACGTTGAAGCCGAGCGTTTCGAGCGGCGCCATCAGGTCGGCCTTTTGCAGGTAGTCGACGACGACGCGGGAACCCGGGCCGAAGCTCGTTTTGACGTAAGATTTCGGACGCAAACCGCGTTCGACCGCTTTCTTCGCGAGGAGACCGGCGGCGATCATCAAGCGCGGCGCGCTCGTGTTCGTGCAGCTGGTGATCGACGCGACGACGACGGCGCCTTGACCGATTTCGTCGACGCCGGTTTTCGGGAGACGCGGCGATTCCGGGCAGTCGGAGCCGTCCCAAACGACGCTAACCTTTTTGTTCGCTTCCTCTTCGGAGAGGGCGAAACCGCGTTCGGAAATCGGAGCGCGGAGCGATTTTTGGAACGCCGACTTCATTTCGCTCAGCGGAACGCGGTCTTGCGGACGTTTCGGCCCGGCCAACGACGGTTCGACGGTCGCGAGGTCGAGGGTGAGGACTTTCGTGTAGTTCGGCGTCGGCGCGTCGGCGGAGCGGAAGAGGCCTTGCGCTTTGGAGTAGGCTTCGACGAGCGCGACCGTTTCGGCGTCGCGACCGGTTTCGCGGAGGAAGTCGAGCGTCTTTTCGTCGATCGGGAAGAAGCCGGTCGTCGCGCCGTATTCCGGGCCCATATTCGCGAGAACCGCGCGGTCGGCGACCGGAAGACTCGTCGCGCCGTCGCCGAAGTATTCGACGAACTTCCCGACGACGCCCTCTTTGCGGAGGATTTGAACGATGGTGAGCGCGAGGTCGGTGCCGGTGACGCCCGCTTTGAGCGAACCTTTCAGCTCGAACCCGACGACTTGCGGCGCGAGCATATAATACGGTTGGCCGAGCATAACCGCTTCCGCTTCGATCCCGCCGACGCCCCAACCGAGGACGCCGAGGCCGTTGATCATGACGGTGTGGCTGTCGGTGCCGACGACGGAGTCCGGGAAGACGAGACCGTCGAGGCCCGCCGCTTTCGTTTCGTCGTTCGAAACGGTCGACGCGACGCGAGCGAGGAATTCGAGGTTGACTTGGTGAATGATCCCGACCGACGGCGGAACGGCGTTGAAGTTGTCGAGCGAACGTTGCGCCCAGCGGAGGAGCGAATAGCGTTCGGCGTTCCGTTCGAATTCGCGGTCGATATTCTTTTGGAGCGAATCGGCGGAACCGAAGTAGTCGGTTTGAATCGAGTGGTCGACGACGAGGTCGACCGGAATGAGCGGGTTGATTTTTTTCGGGTCGCCGCCGAGACGCTTCATCGTCGAGCGCATCGCGGCCAAGTCGACGACCGCCGGGACGCCGGTGAAGTCTTGCAAGATGACGCGGGCCGGTTTGAACGGAACTTCGAGCGTGCCGAGATCGTTCGGCGTCCAACGCGCCAAGTTTTCGACGTCGGCTTTGGAAACCGCGAATTCGTCGCAGTTGCGCAACGTCGCTTCGAGAAGAACGCGAATCGAGTACGGGAGCGCGGCGAGTTTCGTCAGCCCGCGTTCTTCCAACGCGGCGAGGCGGTAGTAGCCGTATTTTTTACCGTTGACGTTCAACACGTCGAACGCTTGGAAATAATCGCGAGCCGAAAGCGCGTCGGTCATGCGTTAAACCTTTCTTAAATTGCGTGAATTGTCTATTTTAGCGAATTGCGCAAGTTGCGTAAATTCTGTAAATCGCGTAATTTGCCGCCGCGACGACGGAGCGGAGCGAGCCGCCGAAAAAGTCGCGACGCGTCGCTTTTATTCTACCGGATTTTCGCGTTTCGAACAGGCGGGGCTCGGTGGAGCGTGGGAAAAAGAGAAACGAACGTTTCGGCGAAAAGAGAAAGAGACGCGCCGCCGACGCCTTGTCGACGGCGCAAGCGACGCGAAGTTTGGGCGGGCGATTTTCGCGGCGGCAAATAAATGTGAAAAATAGGAAGAATGGGCGGTTTGGGGAAGAGAGACGGAAGCGAAAAATTTAGCGCGTCGCGTCGGAAGCGTCGGCGGCGACGCGGAAACCGACCGTCGACGACGGGAAATTTTTGCGTCCTTCGCCGCGATAGGAAAAGGCGCAACTTCGAGCCGTCGCGTACCAAGAGCCGCCGCGAACCGCGTAACATAAGACGCCGCGTTCCAAGCCGTTCGTCGCGATAATTTGCGACGACGTCAAGTCCCAAGCGTTCCCCGCCATATCGTATAACCCGAGCGAGTTCGGGGGATAGGAGCCGACCGCCGACGTTTGCCCGCCGCCGGCGGAGAGTTCGGCGAAAAGGTCGGTTTGCAGAAAAGCGCCCCGATTCGCGGCGCGACCGTGCGACGCCCAGTTCGAAACGCCGCCGTTCGCGTTCAACGAAACGCATTCGCCCAACGTTTCCGACGTTCCGGCGAACGGGCCTTTGACGTAACGGACGACGGCGTCCGCGCCGGGCTCGCGAAGGAGTTTTGCCGTTATGACGCCGTTAAAGTTAAACGACGTAACGAGTTCGCCGGAGGCGGCGTCGTAACGCGGCGTTTGCGGCCCGTTCGGATATTTGACCGAAAAATCGTCGTAATACTCGCCCGCCGCGGCGTTTTCCCATTCCGCTTCGGTCGGAAGTCGGAACGTCCAACCGGGGGTTCGCTCCGAAAGCCAAGCGCAGTAGGCGACCGCGTCGTCGTAGGAGACTTCGACGACCGGATGCTCGGCTTTGCCCGTCGGGTAGGCGCCGTTTTTCCAATAGCGCGGCGTTTTGCGTCCCGTCGCGGCGGCGAACTCGGCGTATTGTCGGTTCGTAACTTGATACGCGCTAAGGTAATAGGCGTTTTCGAGCGTAACGCGACCGTCGTCGGCGTCGGAGTCTAAAACGACGCGGAATTGAAAATCGGGACGCGCTTCGATTCGACGCATCGAGACGACGACGGCGTCCGAAGCGGAGTCGGCGCCGAATGCGAAAACGGGGGCGAGAAACGAAAACAGAACGGCGACGGCGAACGTCGGGCGAGCAAGCGAAATCATTGGCGGCAAACTTCTTAATTAAAACGGAACAAACGGCGACGGTCGACGAGACGCGCGCCTATCGAGTCTTTAACCCCGAAATGGCGGCGGAGTTTCGCGACGACGTAAAAAACGCTCGAACACGAGGAAACGCCGAAAACGATTAAAACGGAAACGTTGCGAAAACGTTGTTTACAACGTCTCGGACTTCAGCGGAAATGAGAAACGGAACGGCGCGAACGAACGGAAGATTAACGCGTCGACGTTCGAACGGACGACGATATAGAGAAACTTTCGCGAAAAAAAGCGTTCGAACGTCGGCTTGGGAAATTTTCGCGAAAAACGGGCGAAACGGTCAAAAACGCGTCAAGAAATAAAACAGCCGTCGATTTCTCGACGGCTTTTCAGTTGCGGGAGTAGGACTTGAACCTACGACCTCAAGGTTATGAGCCTCGCGAGCTACCAGCTGCTCCATCCCGCGATCAAAAACGACGAAT
>JAFYVO010000031.1 GCA_017549085.1 Thermoguttaceae bacterium | reverse complement strand
GCGTCGTCGGCGTTACTCGGACTTGCGCCAAGGCGAAACGGTCGACGTAAAGGCGGAACGGTTCGCGCGCCGCGCCGAGCGGCCCGAAGGGGGACGGGGCGGCGCTTGCGGACGGGGCGTTCGACGCGGCTTCGTCGGTCGTTTTCGCGTCCGGAGCGAAGAGTTGCGCGACGAGGGCCGGGTTTCCGAAGACGGCGCCCCAAGTCGGCGTCGCGATTTCGGTGTTTTCGGAGGGGGCCGGAAGCTCGACCGCGTCGGCGAGAGCGCGACGGAGCGCGTCAGCGTCGCCGAAACGATTTAAAAAGCGGGCGGCGGTTTGGTCGACGGCGCGATTGCGAGCGTCGAAGAGGAACGCGAGGAACGAACGGGACGCGGCGTCGCGTTCGTCGCCGAAAATGGCGTCGCGGTCGCAAGTTTGAAAGTCGGGCGGAATCCAAGCGTTCCAAACGCCGCCGAGGGCCGGAAGGTCGCATTCGAACGGCGCCGGTTTCAAGCGTCGGCGTCCGACGAGGGGCGCGCCGTCGACGACGTATTCGATTTCGACGCAAACGAAGCGTCGACGCGGCGGGAGAGGAACGCGGACGCCGGCGGCTCCGTCGGCGAGCGTTTCGAGCGTCCAAGGGGTTCGGCGCGCGTCGACCCAAACGGCGTTCGTCGTCGCGGGGTCGAAACCTTGAGGGGCGCGGAACGTTAACGCGTCGCGACCGCGGTTTTCAAGATAAAAGACGGCGCGGTTTCGAACGGTTCCGTTCGTTTCGTAAAACGCGTCGTATTTTTCGAACCAACGCCAAGCGAGCGCGGCGCTTTCTTCCGTCGGGGCGAGCGCGTCGGCGTCGGAGCGCGTCGCGAGTTCGAGCTCGAGACGCGGCGACTTGGCGCCGGGCGTCGGAACGGGCGCGTATTGGAACGCTTCTTGCAACGATTCGAACTCGTCGTTCGGAGCGGGGGGGGCGAGGGTCGAAACGAGCCCTTGGGGGCGCGCGCGGAAGGGGAGCCCCGTCGGAGCGGTAACGACGAAGTCGGCGACGTCGGCGATCGCTTCCGGGAGGAAGACGAGGGGCGTTTCGATCGCGTCGGTCGTCGGCAAGTTTTTAAGGAGGCGCAGTTCGAACGGGACGCTGCGCGACGTCGCGAGACGGATTTCGAACGCGGCGACGTCGGGCGGCAGGTCGAGGGCGCGCGTTTCGACGTCGGAGAGGGGGGCGGCGGGAAAGAGGCGTTCCGGCTCGGTTGCGAGGGCCCAAGACCAAGGGGATTCTTCGGCGATCGTTCGTTCGTCTTCGCGGGGAACGAAGAAGAGGACGCGGTCGACGCGCGAACCGGGCGTCGGGACGCAACGGAGCGTCCAAACGGTCGAGAAGTCGGTCGCGTCGAGTTCGCCGACGCCGGAGAGTTCGACGGAGTAATTAAGGCGTTGGCGGCGAAGCGTCGCGACGGCGTCGGCGGTTTGGTCGCCGAGGTAAAGGCGCGTTTCACCGGCGTTGGCGGCGAACGCGTCGCGCAGAAGCGTTTCGTTGAAAACGAATTTCGGGGTCGTTTTAACCGGGACGAACGGGCGACCGGCGCGGGTCTTCAACTCGATTTGCGCCGACGATTCGGAGCGGAGCGCGAGCGAGTGCGCGCCTTCGAGAACGTTGGAGAGTTCGAGCGGCGCGAGGCGGTCGACGGCGATCGTTTGGTCGAACGGCTCCGAAAAGCGAGCGGCGAGCGAAACGCGAATCGGTTCGTCGGTCGCGGGCGCGGACGGGAAAGAGAGGGCGAGGAAGACGCGTCCGTCGCGTTCTTCGCGAGCCCAAGCGACGCGTTCGTCGCCGGACGTTTGAACGGCGTCGATTTCCCAACCGGGGGTTAACGGAACGGTGAAGCGCGTCGCGCTTTGGCGGTCGCATCGGACGAAGAGGACGGTTTTCGCGGAGATTTCGTCGTTGGCGACGAGGCAGTCGGTCGCGCTGTCGAAGGTCGGGGGCGTTTGGCGCGTTCGCAGGTCGACGGCGATTCCGGCGTCGGGTTGGAAGAACTTAAAGGCGAAAACGTCTTGGCCTTCTTGGCGAGCGCGGCGCGGGTCGCTCGTTTGAACGGCGTCGAAGGGCGTCGTCGACGCGACCGAGAGCGGACGAACGACCGTCAAGCGGCAAAGGGTTTCCTTCCAAAAGAGCGCGTCCGATTCGAGGCGAACGGACGGGAGGCGCCAAGAGGCGTTTTTCAACTCGATCGGGCAATAGGCGACGACCGTTAGTTCGCCGAGCGTTTCCGAGTCGCGGCGAGCCGGGGCGCGCAGGCGCAGGCGCGTCGTTTGCCCGTCGTTCGTTCGAGGGAGGGACGCGACTTCGATTTTTTCGCCGTTCCAATCGATCGAAACCGGGACGAGCGGCGCGTCGAGGACGAGCGTCGCGTCGTCGAGCGCGAGCGCCGAGCGGTCGAACGCGAAACGGGAAACGGATTCGACGCCTTCGAGCGAGAGGCGGCGCGACGTTTCTTGACGGTATCCGATTTGACGGCGCGCGTCGAGCGTCGACGAACGGGAAACCGTCAACCGAGTTTGCGATTCGCCCCCTAAAAAGACGCGCCAAGTTCGCGTCGACGCGGCGTTCTCCGACGCGTCGGGGAGGCGCGAAACGGCTTCGTCTTCTTCGAAACCGGGAAAGACGTTCGAGTCGGACGGCTCCGAAAGCGCGGGCGTCTCGATCGGTTCGACGACGCCGTTCGAAACGGAAACGAGCGCGTCGAGGGGCGTTTCCAGTCGTATTTCCGTTCGCGGCGACGGCGGTAAAACGAGATCGAACGAAACGGAGCCGGACGCGTCGACCGAACCGCGGCGCGACCAACGGAACGAGTAAACGCCGTTTTCCGGGTTCGCTAAGTAAAGTCGCGAATCGGGATAAAGACCGACGAACGCTTTGACGCCGGAGGACGACGCGGTTTGACCGTCGGAAAGCGCGGACGCGTCGTTCGGGAGTTTGGCGAAGTTGGACGCCGCCGCGGCGAAAGGGGGGAGCGGCGCCGAGGGAGCGTCGGAGGCGCCGTCGCCGAGAAACGCGAGTTCGAACGTTCCGGTTCCTTCGAGCGCGGCGCCGTCGAATTTCGCGTCGAGGAAAAGGGACGAAACGACGCTCGACGACGAAGCGTCGGTTCGCGCCGCGTCCGTTTCGGAGGTCGCGCGGAGCCAATCGTCGAACGGTTCGACGCGAATCGGGTACTATTTTTCGTCCCCCCAAGGCCAAGCGTCGATTTTGTCGGCCGGCGCCATCCAGAATCGGAAAGAAGAGGAGGCGGAAGAATCGGACGCGGAAAACGAACCCGAACGCGAAGACGGCGCGGCGAACGAAGGCGCCTTGTCGACCGCGAAGAGGGGGAAAAAGGACGGAAGGAACGCGACGACGAACGCCGAGAAAAACGAAACGCCGAGCGAGCGGCGAAAGCGCGGTCGCGTCGCGAAGAAAGAGCG
>JAFYVO010000326.1 GCA_017549085.1 Thermoguttaceae bacterium | reverse complement strand
CCAACGCGCTCCACTCGACCGACGTTTCGACGGCGCGCTTCGCTTTTTTGTCGATCAACACGACGACGCAAACTTCCGAAGCGCCGCGACTTAAAAAGTGTTCGCGCAACCTTTTCAGCGAACGCCCGGAGTCGATCATATCTTCGACGATCAACACGCGGCGCCCTTCGAGGGGCGCTTCGACGTCCTTCGTCAGCGCGACGGTTCCGCTCGAAACGCGGGCGTCGCCGTAACTTGCGGCGCGGACAAAATCGAATTCCAGCGGAAAATCTAATTTACGCGCCAAGTCGGCGAAAAAGATCGTCGCGCCCTTCAACACGCCGACGACCAACACCCGCTCGTCCGACGTTTGGCGATAATAATCGTTGATTTGCGACGCGACGCGCTCGACGGCGGCGGCGATTTCCTCGGCGGTAAAATAAACTCTCAAGAGACGCTCCTTTCCTGTACCCCTTTTTTACGTCGCTTGCTCGGCGGCGCGGCGAAATTTTTACATTATATCGGCCCAAACGCCCCCAATTCCTTAACGTTCGCGCTTCTCCGCTTCACTTTTCTCGATTTTTTGTTCGAATCCGCTCGATTTGCGCGTCGTCGAGCCGATAAAACCGGAAAATCTCGGCGTCGAGGTTTTCGATCTCGGCGCTTTCCCCGGACAAAACGGCGTCGACGCGACGCTCCAACCGCCGATTCAACGTCGAAGAAAGTGCCGGAAAGGGCAGTTCCGACAATTCGCTTTTCAACACTTTCGCGCTCGCAAACGTTTGCGAATAAAAGAATTGAAAAAGTTCGGAGTTCAAAAAAGCGGCGACCGTTTTCGCGCTCGCGCCGGGAATTTTCGGAATTAAAATGTTCGCGCTGTTCAAAAAAAGGCGTTGCGACGCGTCGTAAGCGAAGGTTAACCGCTTCGAAACAAAGCGATAAACCAACTTTTCCGGCGCCCGATAAATTTCCTCTTTCGCGACTTGTTGCAACCGCGAACGGTCGTAACGCAGGTAGAATTGCGGCGGTTTTAAGCGGAACGGCTCGATTTCCTTCCCGGTGTAAATCGCTTCGCAACCCGGCTCCGGCGCTTGCTTTAGAATCTCGCGATTATTCCCGGTAACGACGCCGAGCGCCCAAACGCTTTCGCGCAAGTCGAAGCGTCCGAATTCGCGAACGCGGCGCAAAATCGCCTCGTCCTCCGCCGTCGGGAAAGCGAAAACGCGATTCTTCGTCGCGAAAAACGGCGCAGTCGACGCCGTCCGAACGCCTTGCGCGTCCTCGACTTGCAACGTCTTCAACGGAGCCGCGACCGAAGTCGACGCGACGACGCATTTTGTCGCGACCCCGGCGAACGTTTCGTCGCAAAACGTTATCCGCTCCAAACGGACGCGCTCCGTCAAAAAGCGCCGCAAATCTCGATGCGCCGCGACGTTAAGCGCCGACTCCGGCAAAAGAAAACGAACGGCGGCGCCCGGTTTCGCTAAGGTAAAAGCCTTCGCGAAAAAACGCTCGAACGCGTCTTTCGTCGCGAACTCGTCCGCGGAAGTCGCCGCAACCTCTTTTTTCGTCGAATCTTGCGCGACGCGCTTTTCCAAACGTCGCGGCGTCGCGGCGCCCCAAGGCGGGTTCGTCGCGACAAAATCGAATTTCTCCGGAAATCCGGCGGCGCGGGCGGCTTGTTCGGAAGCGGCGCTTAAAAAGTCCCAACAAACGACTTGCGGCGCGAAAGAGCGGTTCGGAAATTTCAGCAAAAGATTAATTTTCGCGATGAAAACGGCGATCGGGTCGAAGTCGCCGCCGAAAATCTGCTCCGGCGCGACATCTTTTAGCGCCGTCAAAAACGCGCCGCCGCCGCAACACGGGTCGATAAAGACTTTGCCGCCGGAAAAGTCGAAGTCGGCGGTCATTTTTTCGGCGATTTTGCGCGGCGTGTAATACGCGCCCTTCAAGTTGCGCTCGCCCTCGGGAAGCGCCGCAAGATACGCCGCGCCAAGGAGATCGGTTTCGTCGAGCGGCGGCGTCCAACCGGCGATTTCCGGAACCTCCGCGAAGCGCTCCGCGTCCAAAACGTCGACGACGTTCGATTTATCGACAAGACGTCGCTCTCGCAAAAGCGCAAGCGCCAACGCCCCTAACGCGTCGCGGAGCGGAACGCCGTTCGCGTCGACAAACTCGACGAAACGCTTGATAAATTCGACGTTTGCGCGATTCGCCAAATACTCGACCGGAACGCGGCGCTTCGTCGAGCGGGTCTTATTGGCGCGCGCCGTCAGGCGCCCGTCCGGGTTTGCGCCAAGCCGTCGCCAATTGCGCAACGTCGACGCCGACGCCGTCGTCTCTTCTCTCGTCGTTTTTTCGCGCGTTCCCAACGTTTCGCCGTTTCTCTTTCTATTAATGCAACGCAAGCGGACGCCGCGATTTACGTCGTCCGCTTGTTTCCAATTCCCAACTCGCGTTTTCGAACGCCGTTAGATTTTCTTGTAAATAATAAGGAAGAAGGAACGCGGTTCGAGCTTCACTTCGAGTTTCGCAAGTTCTTCGCCGCTAACGACTTTCTTCGTTCCGTCGAAGTATTCGACTTCGTATTTCGCCGTCGGGTCGACCGCCGGGAGTTCGAACGTCTTCGCCTCTTCCGGAGCGTCGGCGCGGCGGAACGCGAGCGCGAAACCGTCGTTTTCGCTCGGACGGTGCAGCGACCAACCGCACCAAACGTCGTCGGCGGCGCTCGTTTCGTCGGTCAACGGATAGAAGTCGCCCATATAATACGCTTGCAGGCGCGACGTCAAGCCGAACATCTTTTGGAACCAAGCGGTTTCGTCGTCGGTAAACTTGCGGCGCACGATCCCGCCGTTAAAGTCGGTCGGCGTGAAGACCGTCCCGGACGAAATCACGCTCATGAAGCCGTAATCGTCGCCGACCGCGACGCAGTTCGTTTCCCCGCCTTGGAACGGGAGATACGGCGTCGTATTGAGCGTCATATTTTGACCGAGGTTAATCGCCGAGTCCCCCGGTTTCATTCCGATGAAGTAGTCGCTGCGGCAATACGAGTGCGCCCGACGCACCATTTCGAAGTCGACGCGGCGACCGCCCGACGCGCAGTTTTCGAGCAAAATGTTCGGGAAACGCGCCCGCATATCGTCCAAAAACTTGTACAGCGCGGCGACGTGTTTCGCTTCGACGGCGCCGACGCGATCCGCGCCTTCCTTCGCTTCGAGCCGCGCCCAGAACCCGGTCGGCTCCATATTGAAGTCTTGACGGTAAACGTCGATCCCGTGTTTCTCGATCGTCCCGTAAACGATATCTTGGATTCGCTTTAACGCTTCCGGATTCGCGTAATTGTAAAGCGCGCCCTCGACGAAATCGGGGTTCTCCTTCACGACCGGCGCCGACTCGTGAACGCGCTCCGGCTCAAACCAAAGGAGGAAGCGCATACCGGCTTTATGCACCGCGTCGGCAATCGGGAGGAGGTCGCCGGTCGGATGCGTCGTCGTGTTGACGCGCCAGTCGCCGACGAAGCGGTACCAGTCCGGCCCGCAGTTCGGGTAAGGGTCGGTCTCGTGCGGCGCGCCGTACCAACCGGCGTCGATCCAGTACGTGTCGAACGGAATCCCGGAATCGAGCTTATATTGGAGAATATCGAGCATCATTTGCGGCGTTTTGTTCCCCCCGCCGGCGGTGATCGCGAGAATCGGCGGGACGATCTTCCCTTCGGCGTCGCGCGGCGACATATGTTCGCGCATAAAGCGGTGAACGACCGTTTTGAAAGCGCGGCGCGTTTGGCCTTTGCGTTCGAAAACCAAGACGGACGGTTGCAAAAGCGTTTCGCCCGGATTGAGCTTCATCCCGCAACGCTCCATCCCGAGTTCGACGCGCAGCGCCCCGCCTTCGTTGGCGAAACGCGCTTTCCAGTCGCCGGTCCAACCGATCGCGAAGAGGGCGCCGTTCGTTTCGTCGAAACTCGCGTCGACGAACGGCGTAAACTCGCTCGACGACCGCCCGCTCGGCGTCGCGAACGTCTTTTCTTCGCCGGCTTTCAAGACGAAATTCAGCGGCGCGAAGTCTTCCGGAACGCTCGTCGAGCCGCGGAGCAGGTCGAGCGCCGCGGTCGACTCGGCGGTCGGGAGCGCGAACGAATCGGCGAAAACGCGCAAATTTTGCACGACGTCGGTCGGCTCCGTCGCGGAGAGGTTCGTCAGCGACGTCGAAATTTCGCGAACCGGGAAGCCGTCGAACGTTCGGACGCGCACGTCGAGCGCCAGTTTGCCGTCCGCCGCGACGTACCGCGTCGTCGAAACGGCGCCGTCGACTTTCGTTTCCGCCGCCGCGACGCCGGTCGAGTAAGCGCCGTCGAGCGCGAACGGGGTTTTCGCCGCGTCCGCCCCCCAAGCGTTTCCGGTCGACGCGAACGCCGCCAGCGCCAAAATCCAAGAGAATAAAGACTTTTTCATCGTTCCGCCTTTCTCGATTAATCTTCGTCGACGCGCAACCGGTCGACGTTAATCCAACAAAAGTTCGCCGTCGCGACGCGTCCCGACTTCCGCCGTTTCAGCGTCGAAAATCGTCCGCCGCAACGTAAAGGATACCGAACGGAAGTCGCTTTGTCAACTAAAAAGCGCGATAAATTCCGACGGCGCGGAAAAAACGACGCAAAAGCGGAAATAAAATCGAAAAAAATCGAGGAACGACGCGGAAATCGGTAGACGCAAACGCGAAAAAAGGTTAAAATAGAGTCGGAACGTTTTCGGACGATTCGGAGCGCCGCGCGCCCCGTCGCCAAGTTTCGCTATTTCCTCCGTTTTGCGCGTTTTAACGCCGTCGGCGCCGTTTCGACGCGACCGCTTCGGAACGCTTGCGAAAAACGGAGAAACTTGGGAACGCCGCGCCGCCGTCGAACGTCTAAACGTCGCCGCCAACTCTTCGACGAACGCCGGGACGTCCGGCGGGCAAGCGTCGAACCAACTTCCGTTTTCCGTCGACCGCGACCTTTTTCGCCGGTCGCCGACGCGCCGTTCCGCAACCTTTTTACGTCAAGCGCCGCGACTTCGGGAGCCGAGTTGATTCAGCAACGGAGCGAAACAAGACGATGACCAAGAGCTTATTTTCCCGCCGATCGAACGCCCTGTCGCCGCGCCGCGGTTTCACGCTTCTCGAAATTTTGACGTCGATTACGTTGGCGCTGACGCTGATGTACGCGGTCGCCCGCATCTTCAGCAACGTCGGCGGCACGATGAACGAAACGATGAGTTCGATGGAAATGTCGAACGCGTTGCGCAACGCGAAAAACCGGTTGACGACCGACTTAGAGTCGCTGTCGGTAACCCCCGCTCCTCCGCGCAACTCCCGCCGCGACGAAGGGTTCTTCTGTTACGTCGAAGGGATGGGCGGCCCGTTCGACCGCGTCGCGCCCGACGCCGCCAACGGCGGGAACGACGGCAATCCGTTCTCGGTCGGCGACGTCGCGATCGACTTGGAACGTTATCAAACGTCGAACGAAGTCGACGCGAACGGCGTTCCGGAAGCGGTCGACGCGACCGTCGGCGACCTCGACGATATCCTCTCGTTCACCGCGAAAGCGCCGGACGGCCAACCGTTCCGCGGTCGCTTTATCGAACCGGTTTACGCGACGGCGACCGACGCCAACGGAAACGTTTACAAAGAAATCGTCGACGGTATCCCAACGACGATCGAATCGGAATACGCCGAAATCGTTTGGTTCGTCCGCGGCACGACGCTTTATCGTCGCGTGTTGCCGCTCGTTTCGAACGAACGTTTGCAAGAGAGCTTCGAAGCCCTCCGCGTCGCGTCGCTGACCGCCGACACGGCCTTCACCGGCGTCGCTTTCGACAATATCCGTCGCGGCTTCGGTTTTTACCAACTTTACGACGTTTCGGTCCATATGGGCGCGGGCGGAACGCTCGTCGCGAACACGCTCGGCGACCTGTCGAACCGCGAAAACCGTTATTTCTATTGGAACTCCTGCGGTCAAGCGCTCCATCCGGACAACTCCGACCTAGAACGCGGCCCGTTCGCGTTGCACGGCGCGAACGGCGCTTGGTACTGGCTCCGCATGGCGACGCTCCAAGAAAGCGCGGGCCCGAATTTCCGCGCGGGCGCCCCGTTCGGTCGCCACTACAACGCTCGCGACGCTCAACTGACTTGGCCGTTCGACTCGTCGGCGTTCGATTACTATTGGTCGGGCGATATCCAAAACCTTTCGCTGACGACGGACGGCTCGACTCCGTTGGCGGCGAACACGTATTACGCGAACGCGCTTCCGATTCTGAACGCGCCGTTTATCAACTTCTGGGACGCGCCGCACGTTTGGGATCAAGTCGACCGCGAAACCGGCGACCTGCTCCGCAACGCGGAAGACCTCCGCGCCAACGGTTACGACCAAGAGTTGACGCTCAACCAAGACGTAATCTTGACGAACGTGCTGAGCTTTAACGTCAAGGTTTGGGACGAAAGCGAAAACGCTTACGTCGACCTCGGCTCCGGCGTCGCGAATAACGAAGCGGTCGCGAACGACCCGAACGACCTGCGCTCCTTCGGGCGTTGGTCGGATTACACGAATTCGCTCTTCCTGCCGTGCGTTTACGACACTTGGTCGGAGCAATACCAACGCGACCTTTACCTTTACGACGATTACAACGCCGCGCAAAACCCGACGGGTTACGTCCGAATCGCCGACGGTTCGATCGCCGATATTCCGCTCGACGCGACCCCGACTTCGGCGCAACTCAAAAATTACCCGCCGCCGTACGACGTTCCGCTCAAGAGCGTGCAAATCGAAATTCGCGTCTTCGACCCGCGCAGCAAAGCGATTCGCCAAGCGACGTTCGTCGTCGACCTGTCGAAAATCTAAGCGGCGGCAAACGTTAGTTTAACGCGCCTAATATCGAAAACCGGCGAGAGCGTTTTTAAGCGTTCCCGCCGGTTTTTCTTTCTTGGCGCGCCTTGACAATGGTTTAAACGCGCGTTAAACTTTAAAAAGCAAACCGTTAATCCCCGCAAGGTCGACCTGTGAATCGTCGCAAGTCAATCCCCAAACGCGCCGCCGACAAAACGAAAACGGCGCCGTTGAAAGCAAGATACGTTTTCCCGGTCGTTTTCGAACACGACGCCGACGTCGGGTACGGCGTTTCCGTTCCCGATCTTCACGCTTATTCGGACGGTCGAACGTTCGAGGAAGCGGTCGCAAACGCCAAAGAGGCGATCGCCGCCGTTTTGTACGATATGCACAAACGAGGCGTCGAAGTCCCGGAACCGTCGCCGATTACGGAAATTGAGTTAACGGAAAACGAGCAAATTTGCGCGGTCGAGGTCGATATGATTCGTTACGCCGACGCGCTCAAACTGCGAAGCGTCAACCGAACCGTTACGCTTCCTGAATGGCTCAACGACGAAGCCAAGAAAAGCGGAATCAACATTTCGCAACTTCTGCAAACCGCGCTCATCCAAACGCTTGCGCTGCAAAAGTAAAACGGCCGCTCTTTTCCTCGCCGCCAATAAAAAAAGCGTCGAGTTTTCGCTCGACGCTTTTTCGTTCTTTCAGCTCCGGGGAACGATTAGAAGTCGTCCGGAAGTTCCTTCATATCGGCCAAGGTGAAGACCGGGCCCTCTTTGCAGACGTAGACCGAACCGCAGTTGCAACGGCCGCATTTGCCGAGACCGCACTTCATTCGGTTTTCCAAGCTCGTGAAGATCGCGTCGTCGCTGAACCCGTTCTTTTCGAGAACCGGGAGCGAGAACTTAATCATAATCGGCGGCCCGACGACCAACGCGACCGAGTTGTCGCCCGAAACGCCCGCTTCGCCGAGAACCGTCGGAACAAAACCGACGCGACCGTCCCAATCCGGCGTTTCCCCGCCCGGGTCGACCGTCTTCAACACGTCGACGTTCGGATACTTCGCCCATTCGTCGAGTTCGCTCTTGCAGACCAGGTCGCCGACCGTGCGCGCGCCGTAAACGATCGTGATTTTGCCGTATTTTTCGCGGTTTTCGAGAGCGTATTGGATCGCGCAACGAATCGGCGGCATCGCGATACCGCCCGCGACGAAGACAAGATTTTTGCCTTCCCACTCTTTCATCGGGTAGGAGTTCCCGTACGGGCCGCGGAAGCCGATCGTGTCGCCCGGCTCGACGTCCCACATACGTTCCGTAACGCGCCCGGTCTTGCGGAAGCAGAACTCGATGTATTTTTTCGAGTTCGAGCAGCAAATATTGAACGTCGACTCGCCGACGCCGAAAACCGAGTAAAGGCCGAATTGCCCGATGTTGAACTTGAATTCCGCCGCTTTTTCCGGATCGCGGAACCAAATGCGAACGCGCTTGACGTCCGCCGTTTCCTGCGTAACTTCAAGGACTTCCATCGCGTCCGGCTTGTAAATATTTTCCATTTTTTTTCCTTCATATCCGCGACGCGCCGTCGGAAAGAAGCGCGCCGCGTTTCGATCGAGTCGAGGTCTCGTTAGTCTTCTTGCTTTTGAACGACGTCGGCGTTCAACGTTTCAAGCGCCGGACGAACGCCGAACGACGCGCCGCACGAACGCGAGCAGTTGCCGCAACCGGTGCAGAGGTAAACGCCGAACTTCCCGGGATAAATCGAGAATTTATGCGTCAAACGTTGACGTTGGCGTTTCCCTTGCGTCGAACGCGGGTTGTGCCCGGACGCGTGGAGCGTGAACATGCCGGCTTGGCAAGCGTCCCAGTTCTTGACGCGTTGGCCCTTGGAGTACGAGCCTTCGTCGACGATGTCGAAGCAGTGGCACGTCGGGCAAACGTAAGCGCAAGCGCCGCAACCGACGCAACGCAACGACAGCTTTTCCCATTCCGGCGACGCGAAGTTTTCGGTAATCCAAATCGCGACTTTTTCGACGTCGACGTCGAAATTCGGCGCGGCGCAAGCGGAACCGGTTTTGTCCGATTCGGTCGCGATTCCGGCGAAGAGCGCTTGGCCCTTTTCGGTGAAGGTTCGGACTTCGAACGAACCGTCGCCGAGGTCGAAGAGCATCGCGTCGGAACCGGCGGCGTTATCCGGGGCGCCCCCGACCGCCGAGCAGAAGCAGTGCGCGTCCGTCTCTTTGCAGGCGAACGTAACGACCGTCGTCTTGGCGCGGCGTTGTTGGAAGAAGCGGTCTTGGTAGTCCCAACCGAAGAGCGGATCCAAAATCGGGAGCGCCGCCGCGTCGCACGGACGGGCGCCAATAATGATTTGGTCGTCTTCAAAGTCCGGCGCGTCGATCACTTCGACGTCGTTTCCCTTGCGCACGAAGGTAAAAATGACTTCGTGCTTCGGGAAGAAGAACTCTTTAATCGAGTTTTGAACGCGAACTTGCGGCGCAAACGTCGCTTGCGCGGCGTCGGAGATTTCTTTAAAGGAAACCAAAGCGCCGTCGGCGACCGGCGCGACGACTCGAGCGCCCGCGCTCAATTTATCGGCGGCCAGTTTCTTTAATTGTTCCAGCGTAACGACTTGGCTCATCGGATGAATTCCTCCTTATCGTTCTCGTCGTAAGTCCCGATCAACGGAGCGGCGCCGAGTTCTTTCCCGGCGACGTAACCGAATTGCGCGTCGGCGGCGTTCGCGAGGGTCAAGTTCAACAAATCGAGGTCGATCCCGGCCGGGCAAGCGGCCGAGCAGGCGCCGCAACCGACGCAACGACCGGCCAAGTGGAACGCGCGCAGGATGTTCCAAGCGAAGTTCCCTTTAAGCGTGGCCGACGTGTCGATGCGCGTCGGACGGTTTTTGTCGGCGACGCAACGGTGGCAGTAGCAAAGCGGGCAGCTTTGACGGCAAGCGTGGCAACGAACGCAACGCGAAAATTCGTCGCGCCAATATTGGAAGCGTTCTTCCGGCGTTTTCGCAAGGAGCGCGGCCAACTTCGCTTGTTTCCCGGCGGTTTTGGCGTTCGGCGCGTTCGCGGCGTCGAGTTCGGCGGCCTTCGCGGCGTCGCCGATCAAAACGTCGACGTTTTGCGCGGCGTGTTCGACGCACGTAACGCATTTATCGAGAAGGGTTCCGGTCGCGACGCCGCTAGCGTCCGCGCCTTGAACGCCTTCGCAAACGACGCCGACAACGACGACGTTCGCGCGGTCGATTTGGCCTTCGTTCGCCAAGACGACGACGGAACGAGCGTCGCAGCCCTTGACGACGATCGCCGGTTTGCCGAGCGCTTTAACTTCCGGTCGCGAAAGGTGAACGGCGAGGTTTTGACGACATTCGGCGTTCCAAACGAGGCGGTCGACTTCGTTCGGATCCGTAACGAAAACCGCTCCGACCGCGCCGCCGACGCCGACGCGTCCGTACCCGATCGCGACGTCGACGGTCTTCTCTTCGAGAAGTTTCCGAATCGCGTTTCTAAGTTGATTTTCCATAATATTTTATCGTTTTACTCGTTAATCGTTTTTCGTTGCGCGAGGCTCGCCGTCGCCGCCGGCGGTCGAACCGTTGTTCGCGGCGGGGGCGACGTTACTTTTCGGCGACGATCGCTTTGTAATCTTCGTAAGGGCCGAGTTCGCGGGTCTTCTCGACAATCTCGGTAACGAGCTTTTGGAACTTCGCGCCTTCGGCGGCGGAAATCCACGAGAAGTGAACGCGGCGCGAGTCGACGCCAAGCGTGTCGAGGAGTTCGCGGAAGAGCCCCCAACGACGACGGGCGTGGAAGTTCCCGGCGGCGTAGTGGCAGTCGCCCGGGTGGCAACCGGAAACAAGCACCGCGTCGGCGCCGACCTCGAACGCCTTCACGATGAGGTTAAAGTCGACGCGCCCGGTGCAAGGGAGACGAACGATGCGGACGTTCGCCGGATATTCGAGGCGGTTCGTCCCGGCCAAGTCGGCGCCCAAATAGGTGCACCAGTTGCAAACGAACGCGACGACTTTCGGCTCGAAACCGCCGGCTGTTTTCGTTTCGGAATTCATATTATAAGTCCTTATGATCGCTGCGTCGGTCGCCGTCGACTCTCGCGCTCCGCCGTTTTGCAGGGCGAAGTCGGTTCGTCGCGGCGACGTCGGCAAATAAACGTTTTATTCCGTCGCGCTCCGGCAAGCCGAACGTTTCAACGCGAAACGCTCGGCTCTACCGGTCGTCGGCGTTAGTCGGCCAACGACTCGACTTGCGCGTAAATTTGGTCGTCGGTGAAGCCGATGAGGTCGACCGATTTCGACGGGCAGACGGCGACGCAGGTGCCGCAACCCATGCAGAGACCGGGGTTGACGCGCGAGGTCGTTTTGACCAAATTTCCGTTGCGGTCGCGAATTTCTTCCTTCGTGATCGCTTGGAACGGGCAGGCTTTGACGCAGGCGCCGCAGGACGCGCAAAGACGTTCGTCGACGCTGGCGATTTCCGGTTCGCGCGTCAGGTTCGGTTGGCTCAACATGATGAGGACCTTACCCGCGGCGGCGGGGGGGT
>JAFYVO010000325.1 GCA_017549085.1 Thermoguttaceae bacterium | reverse complement strand
GTCTTAATTTCATTGCGATAAAAAAGCCGCTCCGAAGAGCGGCGAGATCTTAGGACTTAAAGGAAACGATCACCATCCGAGTTCGGAATTCTCGCTCGCGGCGGGCTCGGATTCTTCCTTGACGGTCCGAGCGTAACGCCGCGAAATTTCGTTCGAGTCGCTAAAGCCTTCGTTTCCTTTGCGAACGACGACGAGCGCTTCAAATTCGTAACCGATCAGCTGATTCGTGTTCGTCATCGTTTTGATCCCGACGGCGTTCATCAAACGCGACAAGTTATTTCGCGCCCGGTCGATCGCGCCCGGTTTGACGCCGTAGAAGTAGAAGTTTTCGAAGATGAGACGACCGGCGTATTCGCCTTCGACGACTTCGTAAACAAACTGAACGCTCGACTTGACGAGGTTCCCGGATTCGTCGCGAACTTCCTTCGGTCGCGTTTCGGTAATCCGCAAGACGTAGCGGTCTTCCGGAATCGGGCGATAGTCTTGTGTTTCGTTGGCGACAAACGCCGAATCAAATTGATAACCTTCCATATGTTTTTATCTCCTTATTGCTTAACGGGATAACCAATCTTTTTAGCAAAGTCTTCGAAAGTCAAACCGCACTCGTTGAACTTCTTACCGTACCGAGTCTTCGCAAAGTAATACCTTGTCGGACAACATTTTAAAACGCGCGGGTTCCCGTCGGAATCGCCTTGCGCTTCGTTGCGTCGCGTCGCATACAAAATAACGTCCGTTTCTTTGACGAGAAACGCGACGACGTCCTCGCGCAACTCCGGCGCATACGTCGCGTAATCGCCGTTCAGCGGATCTTTTACCGTTGTCAACCCGCGATGCGCGATCAACACGACAAAGATACGTTTTTCTTGAAGTTTCTTAACCGCTTGCCAGAATTGTCCGCGCCAGTATTTAAGCGCTTCCTTGTATGCGTTTCCGTATCCTTTGCAGGCGGTGATCATCGTCGTGTCTTTGTGAGGCGCGAACATGCTGCCTCCTTCGCGACGAAGGATAGCGTCGTAGATAAGCGTTTCGACGCCGCCAAGGTGGTCGACGACGATCGTCTTGTATTCGTGCGACGTTCGCGCGAAGTATTCCAACGCGTCGACTAAGTACTTGTAGTTGTCGACAGGCTTCTTCAACGAGTCGGCTTTAATTTTGTCGCCGAATCCGTTTTCCGTTTGAACGAAGAACGGATTCGGGAACGTAGCGGCGAAGCTGGTCTTGCCAATCCCCGGCTCGCCGTAGACTAGGATAATAGGAATCTCGGGTTTACGCTCCGAGCCCTTCGCAATTTCAATCGTAAATTCTTCCATCAATTCTCCTTGCGGCTATATTGTATCATGAATCTCTTCAACGTTCGCAATTTTTTTTTCGAGAATCCACTCGGCTAAAATTTCGCGATGACAAAAACTTTTGCCGTCGAGCAGATTCTCAAAACAAAGAAAAAGCGGATACTTTTTCTTGTACCAAGCCAGCCCGCCAATAATGTTGAGCCGAAACTTAATCAGTTCCTCGTTCGAGTCTAATATCCTGCGATACAAAGTCTTAAAGGTCTCGCGGTCGAGATTCCTCCCGACAAGGCCCATAGGATATACCGAATCGAACGTATCGTCAACGTCATACGGAACGAAAAATTTCGGCTCCGAACACGAAATTCGGACGACGTAGAACAACGCGTTCGTAATAAGCGGATTGGCGTATCGTCCGAAATAAAACGTCGTCAAACCAAGATCAAAGGCAGAACCAAACATTTGGTCTTTTCTCCTTCGAACAATACGTTGGAATCCGGATTGAACGTCATACGGATCGTCTTGTCTTTAATCGAGTTAAAGTATTTCCCGATGTAGTCGTAGTAAAACAAAATCGTCGACTCGACGTAACCAAATTTCGCGGCGATCGGAATGGCGATTTCTCCAAACGTTTTATTCCTCAGCCCGACGACAAGTCCGCTTTTGTCAAGGTCAAACGTAACGCGAAAATTTTCTTTATCCGCAAGCGTCCCAATTTTTTTTAACGCGTTGCGCACTTCGTCGACATTCAGTTCCGTTTCCCTCGTTCTCTTTTCTTCAAAGAGCCTTCGGTAATTCGGGAACCCTTGACAAAGCGTCGTCGTTCGAACTTGATAAGAGCTTGACACGATGTAAAGCGAACGACCATCGCTTTTGATTCTTATCTTGTCTTCTTTTCGCAAGAACGACGTCGCGGCAACAACGCTTCGGTCAACGAAAATTTGAAACGAATCGAAACGGGTTGCGTCGACGGAACAAGCGCAGATACGGTGCGTGTCGGTGCAGACGAGCGTCAGTTCGTCGCCGGTCGAGTCGATCAAATACCCGCGACTAAATTGGTCGCTGCGAGTCGAAACGTGCGAAACGTAGTCGAGCGCTTCGTAAAACTCGGGCGCCGAAACGTCGGCGTAAGCCGTTTCGCCTCCGAGGGTAAAGAACTCGACGTCCTGCTCTCGCGCCGTCGCGGCGTATCGCGCCAGTCGCTTTTGCGATTTGTCGCAAAGGTCGACGGAGACGCCGTCGGATTTTAAGACAAGAAAGTCGTTCTCGTTCAACGTTTCGACAAACGCGACGATCGAGTCGAGAACCTGCTTGCCGAGAAACAATCGCCCTTCCTCCTTGACTTCGACTTCATTGGGGAGCGAGCGAGACTTAACTTGAATCGTTTCTTTAGAGACGACGGCGATCAACGTACCGTCTTTCGCCGTAAATTGCGCGGGAAGATTTTGCGACGCTCCATCGCGACCGAGAAGCGCGGCCGCCGTTCTAATCTTGGCGATATACTCTTTCCGGACAATAACTTCCATCTAACGTAAACTCTCTCCAAATTTGAGACGCTTGAACGCCTTCATTGTGATTGTACTTGGCGAACTGATCGTAATATTTTGGCTCGCCTTGGAAACTGTGGAAGTAAATTTGACAAAATTCCATATTCGGGTAGATCGTAACTGGTTGAACGCAATGGAGTTCCAACGTCCAGTAGCCGCTAAACCCGAGGTCGCCAAACCCGGCCGTTACATGGATAAACAATCCAAGTCGCCCCAGCGACGAACGACCTTCGAGCATCGGCACAAACTTGTCGGTGAACGTATGCTCGACCGTTCGCGCGAGATAAACCTTCGACGGTTCGAG
>JAFYVO010000324.1 GCA_017549085.1 Thermoguttaceae bacterium | reverse complement strand
GTTCCTCCGGCGTCGCTCCACCGTGTAGTTCGCCGACGACGTAGCCCGAACACTTGTAGCGCCCATAATCTTTAAGGATGTAATAAGTCTTGTCGTTGATTGTTTTAACGGCAATATTGGAGGGCGGAGCGTTCGCGTCTTGCGACTCGGGCGAGAGTTCGCAGTACCGCCCCAACCGTTTAACCGTCGCGTTGGGCGGAAGTTCGAGGGGCGGTTCCGACGGCGCGTGAAACGCCAAGGCGGCCAAGCGGCTGGAACCGTGATCGCCCGTAATAATCACTCGCGAAAATTTGTCAAGTTGCGCAAGGGCGTTTTCCGTAATTTCTCGCACCGCTTGCATTTGCGCGACGCAACACGAATAAAAATCTCCGTCGTCCGGCAAACCGGAATGGGAAATTTGGTCGAGACGGTCGTGCTTTTCGTAATGAAAACTCGCGTCTAACCAGTGGCTGTTAAGTTCCGTTGTGGAAGGGATTACGGACGCTGCAACGTGCGTTTTAACGCAAACGTCCGGCGTCTTTTTTTCGTTCAAAACGGCGAGCGTCAGCGAAAGGTACTCGGCGCCTAAACCGTCTATCCATATTGTATGACTGTGTTGCGCTTCGTATTTTTTTAACAACGAATAGCGCGACGGAAGCGCTTCAACGTCGGGAAAATCGGGAAGCGCCGTTACCGGACGGTCGATCAACTTGCGTTGTTTGTACCAAGCGAAGTAGCCGGCCCAATCGCCGCACGTTTCCGACGACGTTTCAAGATACGACGTTAAGTCGAAACGCGGGAAACGTTTGCGTAATTCGACGATGAGCTCTTCAGCGCGACGCGCAACGGCGTCGTCGATCTTTTGGCCTTCGTTTTGGGCCGTTTCCTCCGCTTCGCGAAGGAGTCGGCCAGTCGTTTTAACAATATACGCTTTTTCTTTGGGCGTGCGATCGGTTAAAAGCTCGAAAGCAAGTTGCGACGACGTCGCGTCCAATTCGCGAAAAAAGTCGTCGTTAGGCGCGACGTCGAAATATTGCAGGGCGTCGCGCCGACCTTTGAGCCATTTCGGTTTTCCAACGCAGGTAAGTCCGCGATTCGCAATACGATAGGGAAGTTTTTCCAACTCGTTGGGCGCAAGTTCCGCGAAGATTGCGCCGACGTAATCGTCGATTTTTTCTTCGAGTTGGAACCAAAGCCAAACGTATTGCTTTTCGCGTTCCGTCGCCGTTTGCCAGCGCGCCAAAACTTGCGTCGCGTTGAACGATTGAAGATTTAACGCGTTTAGTATCAAGGATTTGACGTTTTTCTGCGCGGGCGAGATTTTGGAAAAAAGATCGGCCCAAAACTCGTCGTTCAACGTTTCCCGAGGAATTTTGCGAACGCTCTTGTCAAAGTTTGACAAAGCGTCGTACGGCGACGCAAGAACGTCGACAGCGTAAAGGTCAGATTGGCAAGCGTCGCAATCTTCGAATAACTTGGTGGTTAAACGAAGTTTGCGTTTGCCGGAAGCCATTGTTTCGCGCCACTTTAAGAGCCAATTCTTCACGCCGTGAATCGTCGGAAGTTCGTCGGCGACGTCTTGAAACGCGTACGAACAAACCGTCAATTCAAACGGCGCGCAAGAGACGGGCGGAAGCTCGTCGTCGAGGCGCCAAATGAAATCGCGTTGACGCTCGTCAAGCGGATGAAGGGCTCGAACGAGAAGATCCTCCGCGTCCAAAATAGGCGCAAACACTCTTGTCGAAGAGTTTACGGAAACGGCGCGACGCCAAAACACGTCGAATTTGGCGACGCCTTTATCAAAACCGCACTCCCGTTTCGAAGCGATGCGAAGGTATTCGCCGACGGAAAGGAGCGCGACGAATTTCCCATTCGCTTCGGCGTCTAAACGGTCGCGCGCCTTCTTAAAACGAGGGTGCAGATCGTCCGCGCCGCAGAAGTCGCCCAACTCCCAAACGAAGTCGCAACATTGCGTTAAGAAAGACGTTACGGCGTCGTATTCCTTCAACGTGCGACATAAGATCGCACGAACGGGAAAACGCGAATCGATTTGTCGTTCCTGTTCGATCTTTTCTTTTAACGCTTCGAAATTCATAGCGTTTGCGCTTTCTTTTTCAGTTAGGCAAAATGACGATAAAGTTCCGGGAATTCTTGCATTGCGTCGACGATGCGGCGTCGTAATTCTTCGCCGTCCATTTTTTGCACGTTTTTGATCGCGTCGTTTTTCTTTACCTTTTCATAATACGCGTTCAACTCCGTTTTAATAATTTTCGCGATTTTGCCCGTTTGAAGCCGCCAATCGTAAACCCGTGAACCGCACTGTTTTTGGATTGCGGCGATAATGTCGCTATAATTGGCGTTAAAAGCTTCGAGATCGGCGGCTTGCACGTTGGTTTCTTCTAAGAAACGTTGACGCACATAGTCGAAGTTGCTCAAATAATCGAAGTCGTCGTTCGCTTCGAAGAAATCGAGCGCGTTTTTCGCTTCGGTAAACGACGGTTCTTGGCGAGCGCAGATTTGAGCGACGCGCTTAAAATGCTCGCGATCCGCTTCCGGAACCACCCATAAAATAGGCGTTTGGAAGTAATCGCACCAAGCGTCGACCGTTTTGAAACCGCTAATTTCGTCCCAACGTTTAAGGAGTTGCGTTTCGATGCGTTTACGTTCGGCTTCCGCTCTTTTGCGCGCGATTTGGTGTAACTGAGCGTCGACGATCGTCTTGATTTTACCGCCGTCCGTCGCCCAACGACTAACCTTCGAGCCGCACTTTACGAGAATCGCTTTCATAATTTCATCGCGTTCGGCTTGGAAATCTTCGAGATTCGACGGGTTGATTTGAGCGATAAACTTCTCTTCGATAAGGGTTTCGTCTTGCAGAAAACCAAAATCTTCAAGTTCGTGTTCAAAATATTGCAACGCGTCTTGAACGTCGCTTGACGTGGTCGGGCGATTGTCGAACACGTTGATCAACGCGGCAAAATACGCGGATTTTTCGCTCGGAACCACCCATTGAATCGGCGTTTGGTAATGTTGACACCAGGCTTCGACGTCGTCGAAACGACTGATTTCGCGCCATTTCAATTTAAGTCGCTCTTTGGCGCGTTCGTGTTCGAGCTTGCTTAATTCGTCTTCGACGCGTTTTTTGAACGACGGTTCCGGCGCGTCGTACGAACCGGGCGAAAGGTTGCGCAAGATTTTTTCAATATCGTTTTCTTGACATTCGACGCCCAAACTTTCGACGTATTTTTCTAAGGACGCGGCAGGATTGCATAGGTTTTGCCACGCTTCGCGCCCATAACGTTGGAGCGCGGCGACGAATTCGCGTTTTTCCTCTTCGGAACCGATTTTCCAAATAGACTCCGCGTCGGTTAGCGAACGCATGTTTTTCAACGCTTTAAACCAAGGCTGATTAAGCGTTTCCAACGCCGCGCCTGGAACGCTCACGCCAAAAAATTTGTTGCGAAGTATCGCGATGAGTTTGGGCGTTTTCTTTTCGCGAACGTCGAGCGCAAGGTTCAACGCGGCGATCAGTTCGTATTCTAACGCGAGCGTTTGGACTTTGGCGCGCGTTTGCTCTTCCGTCCAAGAGTAAACGTCGCTTTGCATTAAACCGCGAAGGTCGTCCGCGAGATCGACGTCGTTTAATTCGAGAGCGACGAACGAGTCGCGCAACGTTTCGGAGACGTCGCCGACGAACGTTTTCAAAGCGGTAAAACCGAGCGTTGGATTTTTGAAATTTTCCGACAGTAATTTGCGAATGCGTCCCTTGCCGTTAAAGAGGCGGAGCGCGGAACTCATCACTTTTTCTTGATCTTCGTTTTGGTCGAGCGCAAAACGACTAAACAAGTCGACGATCTCGACGTAAACGGAGCGATCTTCGGCGTTTAGTTCAGAAACGTCGGCGTATTTGTAAGCCCAAATCGGAACGCCGATTTTTTCGCTCGTTCGGGCTCGCAACATTTGCCGCGCTTTCAGTTCGTTGACGACTTCTTGCGCGCTCATGCCGAAAGCGCTTTTGAGGTATTCCTTAAAGTTGCGCCAAGTTTCCGTTCCGGAGCTTAACGTTCCGTTTAACGTCTTCTTTTGACAAAGTTTAACGATTAACGTAGGCAAACTTTCATCGTTCAACGGGTGCGCGGTTCCGGCGTCGAGCCAGTTGAAGTCGGAGTCTTTCCAGAAGCGCAGAACGAAGCCGAGCAGGTAAGCGCAGGCCATATTGTCGGCGTATCCGAACGGCGCGCGTTGCAAGGCGTCCCAAAGATCGTCAAGCTTAACCGTCGATCCTTGCGTCAGTTGCGAACGGATGAAACGGGCAAGTTTCGCGATCGGCGCGCGTTGCGGATTGTCGTCGTCCGCAAGTTCGTCGACCGAACGAGCGTTCCAAACGCCAAGTTGCGACAACGCCGCGTCAATATTTTTGTATTGGGCAGTCGGCGAAACCAAGGTAACGCCGGCTTTGGCGGCGCCTTCTTGCGACTTCTTGTAAAGCGTCGCCAGTTTGAGGATGCGTTCCGGCGCCGCGTCGAAAAGATCGAAGATAATTTCGGTCGCGATTTGACGCAAGTGGTCGAAACCGTAAACGTTAGCGAACGTCTTGTCGCCGTAAAACGCGACGAGCGAACCGGCGGCGACGCCCGCGCTCCACGTTGTAACGGCAATATTCGCCTCTTGTTCGCGCTTGTCTTTTTCGCCGCCTTTGCCTTCTTCTTGCGCTAATTCGAGGTGCGTTTTGGCGCGATACCATTCGTCCAATGTTTTTTCAGTCAACGGGTCTTGCAAAACGCAAACGAAGAGGCGCTGGGCGACGTCCTCGTTTTCTTCCGCCGAGAGGTTAGACGAAGCGACGATAAGTTTTTGAATTTTCTGGATTTGCGCCGCATTTGGGCGTTCGGAAGCAACGACGGCCAAGACGCCGAATTTGTTGGGCGACGCGAGCAATTCTTTACGAACGTCCTCTAAGCGTTGTTTGACGGAGTTCGTTTCGTCGCAAGAGGCGGCGGCGACAATTCGCGAAGAAAGCGCGTCGTTTTTCTCCCATAAATATTCTTCCAACGAGCGCGAGAACTCGCCGTTCTTCTTGAAAAGGACGTAGCGCGAAAATTCTTTGCGAATCTTTTCAAGGCGCAGATCGAATTTTTCGACTTGCTTACCGTATGGCAGATTGAGGTTCGAATCGTCGCCTTTCGGTTCCAAGTCGATTAAGTTCAGCGCGCTCAGCGTTTGCAGGTGTTCGTCGACAACTTTTTCCGCAAGTTGACCGGCGAAGCAGAGGCGGAGCCATTTCCCGGTCGCCCCAATATTGCGCGTTTTGCGAACGCTC
This sequence comes from Thermoguttaceae bacterium, assembly GCA_017549085.1. Lineage (GTDB taxonomy): Bacteria > Planctomycetota > Planctomycetia > Pirellulales > Thermoguttaceae > RUG369. The sequence continues at coordinate 112 of JAFYVO010000324.1, read as the reverse complement.
GTAAGGTAGGCGGACGCGGTCAGACGGTCGGTCGACGTAACGGCGATCAACAGGTAAACCGCTTTTAAAACGCGCAAAAGTTCTTGATTTCTCTCGACTTGCTCTTGATTTT
>JAFYVO010000323.1 GCA_017549085.1 Thermoguttaceae bacterium | reverse complement strand
GGTTCCGCTGATTGCGTATTGGGGGTATTTAGCGGCAAGTTGTTTTGAGGCGTGTTTCGTCGCCGGAGCGTCCGGGGCGCGTCGCGTCGTCGAATGGCGTCGCGACGACTTTTGGGAAACGGCGCTTTACCTCTTGGGGGGCGGCGCTCTAATCGCCGCGACGTTGACGCCGGGCGCCGCGTTCGACGCGACGTTTCGCTTGTTGGAAGGCGGCGCGGAGGCGAGCGCGGAGGTCGTCGGCGCGGAGGCGGCGCTCGGGGGCGATTGGCGGTTTGCGGGAGCGTTGGCGGGAAGTTTCGCCCTTTGTTTCCCGATTTTTTATCTTTCGACCCTCTATTCCAATTGGCTTTTCGCGCCGATTTGCGGGGCGGTTTTGTCGAGTTTTCTCCGGCGAATCGTCGTTTGGGCGCAATTTTGGGCGGTTTCGGCGGCGGTTGTCTTCGCGCCGTTGGCTCTTGCGATTCATTATTGGGGAACGACGGCGTTTTTCCGGGGCGCGCCCTTGGCGGTCGCCGTTTGTCCGGCGCTTTACGGGCTCCTTCTCGGACGGCTCGCTTGGATTCTCGACGAGGACGAACGAAGCCTGGAATACGACGACTAAGTCGGTCGCGGCGTTTGCGCCGGACGCGAAAGTCCGATCGTTGCGTCGGGCGGGCGTTGGAACGAAAGGAAAACCGGCGAGACGGCGGAGTCTTGCCGGTTTGGCGAAATTGCGGCGAGTTTAACGACGCGAGACGGCGTCGCGGCGTTAATTGGGGGAAACGGCGGCGTTTTTGACGCGAGCTCGGTAAAGAAGAAGCGTCTGCATCGCGACGGCGAGCGATTCTTCGTCGAGCGGCGCCAACTTGTCGAGGTCGTCGACCGAGTTGAATAGCTGGTCGACGAGCGCGCAAAGTTCGAAAACGGCTCGACGCGCTTTCTCCGAGCGGAGTTCCTCCGCCGACGCGGTCAACGTCAACCAACGAAGAAGCGCGCCGTTGACGTAAAGGCGCATATGCGGCGTCGACAACTTGATCTTCTTGTCGAAAAAGAGCGTTTCGGAGAGCGGCGCGTCGTTAAAAAACGACCAAACCCGCCCTTTTAACGCGACGAGCGTTCTTTCGGCGCGTTTCAACTCCGGCGAATCGCGCAACGCCCCTTTTTTCAAACGAGCGAGCAAAAACGTTAGCGCGAGCAGTTTGTCGGTCGCTTCGCTCGAGCCCCAGTCGACGGGGCGGCGCGTTTCCTGTTCGAGAATCTTCGCAAGGGACCAAGTTTCGCCGAACGCGTTCGTCCAAGTTTCGTCCGGGTTTTGCGAGTAATGCGCGAGCCCGACGGCGACCGTCGAAAGGTTCGCGTTTTTCGAACAAGCGAGTTTTTCCGCGTCGACAAGGTCTTGAACGCGGAATTTTTCGTCGTTTATTCGAATTTCGTAATCGCGATCGATTTTTGCAAACGCCAACGCCGCGAGAAGTTCGCCCCGCTTCGATTGGAAGCCGAAACCGACTTTCGCGAGCGGACGACCGTCGACGACGCGCAAAATCCGGCGATTGTCGCAAGGAACGTTCCAACAAAGAGCGCCGAGCGCGTAAATCGGCTCTAAATCGGGGGTTGTTTGGGGAATGTTGGGCCCGTTTTGCGCGTCCTCCGCCGCAAGAGCGCGGTTCGGCGCGAGGAAAGTCGCGTCGGCGCCCCCGATCAGCGAGTAACGGAGCAAGCGCCCCGGCGTCGAGCCCTCGATCGAAAGGGGCGGTTTGGAGAAGCGGCGCGCCAACGCCTCGACGCGTCTTTCAAAGTCGGCGTCGGTTCGCGGAACGTTCAACGCCGGAAGCGGACGCGGCGCGTTCGGCTGTTTTTGTTCCAGTAACGGAATAGAATTTATGTCGCCGTTAAACGGAACTTCGCCAATAATTTGCCCGCCGAACGGAGCGCCGTTCGGAATCGCGTTGGAAAAATTGGGAGAACCGGAAAAGTCGGGGCCCGCGGGGAAGCCCGTCGTTCCGAACGAGTCGGAGAAAACGGGGCCGCCGTTCGAGAAGGAATCGACGACGACCGGCGCTCCGAACGACGTCGCGTTGGGAACGAACCCTCCGTCGAATTGCGGAGACGGATAAACGACTTGCGCCGCCGCGTTCGCGTTTAAAGCCAAAAAAGCCGTCGCGCCGATCGCCGCCCAAAACGCCGTTCGAAAAAATGTCGCCTCCCGTTCGCCCGTCAAGTTGGCCTCCGTTTGTCGTTAAAATCGCTAAATACCGTTTGTTTTGCCGCGCCTTTGGGAAAATAAGGCGTCTATCCGTTAGAACGTCCAAAAGCGCGTTCGACTTTAGCTCCGCTGTGTGAAAATAGCGCGATTTTTCCGGTTTTAGCGAGCGTTGTAGGCGGACTCTGAATCTAGGCGGAGGAATTGAGGGGAAAGAGGGAAGAAATAGGTTAAAAATGGATTGGATAAAGACGGAGGGATAGGGAGTTTGGGGGATTGGGCGGATGGCGAAAAGGGAGGTTCGACGGATGAAGAGAGGGGAACGGGGAAAACGGGCAAGAGCGAAGCGGAGGAGAAGGCGACAAACGGCGTTAAAAAAAAGCCGCGTCGCAACGAACGGGCGACGCGGCGGCAAAAAGCGATTTTGCTTATTTTAAGGGAAGACGGAAGATTTTAAACGGAAACGTCGTCGTTGGAAGACAAAAAACGCCGTTAAAGTCGCTTTAACTTCGCCAACTTTCCAGTTCGACGGCGCGCCCTTCGCTCAACGAACGCGGAACGTCGATAAAACGTTGGTTCGTCGAACCGGCGAATTTTAGCGTCCAACTCCGCAACGCTTGCACAAACGGACCGTCGACGACGACGTCAAGCTCGGCAAGGAACGCGTTCCAGGCGGGATCGTTCGCCTCGATCAACTCTTCCCAAAGGTAACCGGTGTACGCGGCTCGATGAAGACCGCGCATTTTGAGCTCGCGCGCTAGTTCCGCGAGCGCCGCCGCCTGCAAAAACGGCTCGCCTCCGCTGAACGTAACGCCGTCAAGGAGCGGATTCGCGTCGATTTCGGCTAAAATCGCCTCGACGGTCGTTTCTTCGCCCCCTTCAAGCGGTTGAGTTTGCGGATTATGACAGCCGGGACAGGCGCGCGGGCACCCCTGCGTGAAAAGCGCGTACCGAACGCCGGGCCCGTCGACAATCGAGTCGTCGACGCGGCCCGCGATGCGAAGGCGCGTCATTCGGCGCTCCCGTTTTGCGCGGTCGGGCAAGCGGTCGAGTGCGAAACGCGGTCTTTCACTTCGGAGCGTTTCGCGTCGTTGAAGCGGTCGAGCGTCCCGACGAGGTAGCCGGTGATGCGGCGAACGCGTTCGAACGGTTGGTCCGGCGTTTCTTTGCGACCGCATTTCGGGCAAACGTCGCCGTTGAGGACGCCGTTGAAACCGCAGACCGGGTCGGAGTCGATCGGGTGGTTGATCGCGCCGTAACCGACGCCCGCTTTGCGCATCGCGTGAACGATCTTTTCGAACGCGTCCAAGTTTTGCGAGGCGTCGCCGTCCAGCTCGACGTAGGTGATGTGCCCGGCGTTCGTCAGCGCGTGATACGGCGCTTCAAGTTGGATTTTTTGCCAACACGGAACGTGGAAGTGAACCGGAACGTGGAAGCTGTTCGTGTAGTAATCGCGGTCGGTAACGCCCTCGATCGTGCCGTACTTTTTGCGGTCCAACTTGACGAAGCGTCCGGAAAGCCCTTCGGCCGGCGTCGCGAGGAGCGAGAAGTTCAGCTGTTTCTCTTGCGCGACGTCGTCGAGGTATTTGCGCATAAAGGCGACGATTTCAAGACCGAGCTTTTGCGCTTCTTCGCTTTCGCCGTGGTGAACGCCGATCAGCGCTTTTAGCGTTTCCGCCAAGCCAATGAACCCTACCGACAGCGTGCCGTGTTTCAGGATTTCGCCGACTTCGCGCTCCGGACCGAGGGTTTCGGAGTCAAGCCAAACGCCTTGCCCCATCAGGAACGGGAAGTTTTTCACCTTCTTTTGGCATTGAATGCGGAAACGCTCCAACAGTTGGTCGACGGCCAAGTCGAGCTTCGCGGTCAGGTCGGCGTAAAACGCGTTCATATCGCCCTTCGAGTCCAGCGCGACGCGCGGCAGGTTGATCGACGTGAAGCTCAGGTTGCCCCGCGAATAGGTGATTTCGCGTTCCGGGTCGCAAATGTTCCCGACGACGCGGGTGCGGCACCCCATATAGGCGATTTCCGTCTCCGGTCGACCCGGTTGGTAGTATTGCAGGTTGAACGGCGCGTCTTGGAACGCGAAGTTCGGGAAGAGGCGTTTCGCGCTGACGCGGCAGGCCAACTTGAACAAATCGTAGTTCGGGTCGCCCGGTTCGGCGTTGATTCCTTCCTTGACGCGGAAAATGTGGATCGGGAAGATCGGCGTTTCGCCGGCCCCGAGCCCCGCTTCTTGCGCGAGAAGGACGTTTTTAACGATCATACGGCCTTCCGGCGAAACGTCCATCCCGTAGTTGATCGACGAGAAGGGGGTTTGCGCTCCGGCGCGGCTGTGCATCGTGTTCAGGTTGTGGACGAGCGCTTCCATCGCTTGGAAGGTCGCGCGGTCGGTTTCGCGGTGCGCCAAGTCGGCGGCTTGGCGTTGCAGTTCGACGAAGCGTTCGGCGGTCAGCGGCGACGACGCGTCGGCGTTCCAAGTCGCGAAGAAACGTTCGGCGACCGCGGCGGCTTCGGCGGCGAAGAACGCGTCGCGCTCTTCCAGCTTCAACTCGACGCCGGACGCGAAGATTTCGCGGTGCAGGGCCTTCAAATCGTCGGCGATCGACGCGCTTGAACCGGTCGAAAACGCGACGGCCTTGGCGAGATTATCGCGGTAAAGGCGACGGAACGTCTTGATAACGCCGGGCGCGAGGCCGTAATCGAAGTTGACGATCGACTGGCCGCCGTGTTGGTCGTTTTGGTTCGACTGAATCGCGATGCAGGCGAGCGCGGCGTACGATTGCACGTCGTTCGGTTCGCGCAGGACGCCGTGTCCGGTGCCGAAACCGTTCTTGAACAAGCGGATCAAGTCGATTTGGCAGCACGTCGTCGTCATCGTGTAGAAGTCGAGGTCGTGAATGTGAATGTCGCCTTCGACGTGGGCGCGCGAGTGTTCCGGCTTCAGGACGAACTTGTGAAAGAACTCCTTGGCGCCTTCGGAACCGTATTTAAGCATTTGGCCCATCGCGGTGTCGCCGTTGACGTTGGCGTTTTCGCGCTTGACGTCGCTCGTTTTCGCGTCTTTGAAGGTGATGTCTCCAAAGGTGCGCATCAGGCGGGAGCCGAGTTCGCGAACGCGGGTGCGCTCGGCGCGGTACGCCATATAGTTGCGCGCGGTGCGGACGTGCCCGTTTTCGATCAACACCGATTCGACGCAGTCTTGAACGTCTTCGACTTCCGGGGAAACAAAACCGGCGTCGACGACGCGCGCCGCGACTTTAGCGGTCAGGGCTTCAACATATTCGTTCGGTTGCGGCTGCCCGGTCGCGGCGAACGCCTTTTGGATGGCGGCGCCGATCTTTTCCGGGGCGAAGCGCGCGCGGCGGCCGTCGCGTTTGACGATGTATTCGATCGTCGCGAGCGCCGTTTCGGGGGGATTTTTCAGTTTAATCATCGTTTGCGCAGTCTCGGAAATAACAGACATTATTATTTAACAACAAGCGTTTTTTTAGGTTAATGCGTTAATTTTCTCGCTTCGTCGCGTGAAACAAAGCGAAACGCTAATTCGAAGCGCGAACCGCCAACCAAGGTTAGCGTCGGGCCGATTTTTTCGCGTCTTCGAAGTCGAGGTACATCATACTGGCTTGAACGCCGCGATTATTTTGGTATTTGCCGCCGTCGTAGGGGACGTAGTCGCCTTCGATGGTGTGATAGTAAATCTGGCAAATCTCGACGCCGGCGTAGACGCGGATCGGCTGAACGCAGTGGAGCTCCAAGGTCCAAAAGCCTTTGAATCCGACGTCGCCAAAACCGGCGGTGATGTGAATCGACAACCCGAGGCGACCAACCGACGAACGACCCTCCAACATCGGAACGAGCGTTTTCGTTTCGGTGTACTCGACCGTGCGGCCTAGGTAAACTTTGCCGGGTTCGAGGAGAAGGCCTTCTTCCGGAATCGCGATTTCGCGGTAGGCGTTCGGCGTTTTCATATCGAGCGTAGGCCCGTCGTAGACGAGCAACTCGTGATGAAGACGCAGATTGTAGCTGTTCGGGTTCAAACGCGAACGGTCGAACGGTTCGACGACGATGTTTCCATTCGCAATTTCTTTTTCAATTTCGAGTCCGGAGAGAATCATCGGCGTTCCTTCGCGGTTTTAAGATAAACGAAAATAGGTAAACTTTTCCGCTTATTTCGACCTGTCGCGGCGTTTTCTTCAAGGTTTTCGTTAAGTTTTCGCGATTATTAGCGCGCCAAGACGAACGAGGCGAACTTGCGAAAACGCGTAAGTTATGACGGCGATAACGATTAGGACGCGTTTTTGCGTCGCGCAAAATAAACGTTTTGCGTAATCGTTATATAGCAAGTCAAATTTTCGGGACGCTTTATTTAGCGTTCCTTTCCTTCAACCAAGCAAATTCTAACAAATTTTGTTTTCTTGTAAAGACTTTTTTTTCCACTTCCGTTGTGTTAAAATAGTGTTCGACGCGGCGCCGCGCGGCGCCGGAAAGAACGCTTTATCGCGGTAATTTCCGCGTTTACCGTCTAGCGTCTCGGTCCCCTAAATCGCCTGAGAAAAATTCAAAAATTTTTTGCGGCGATTCAAAACGCCTTTCGAAAATTCCGTACGGTTTTTAGAAGGGGAATAATATTCATAGAATACTTAGAAAAGATGATAATTGTTTCGTATATTGTGGGCGCGCGGTTGCCGAGACGCGGCGAAACTTGAAAAATTGCGTCGCGTTTTGCCTTTGATCTTGGCGCGAAATTTGGTTTGTGGAGCTTTTAATAGATAAGGCGGTAAAAATACCGAAAAGACGTTTAAATTTTGCCTTTTTGGGGCGCGGCGAGCTTGGGGCTCGTCGTCGGTTGGAGCGGAATAAACTCGACTTGGCGCCTTGCGGAGCGACTTGCAGGGGCGGTGGAAATCGATTTTAACGACGTTGCGGGCGCGGCTAGCGTCGGGACGTCGAGTTTCGACGGTTTGATCGGCGAAAACGGCGAAAATAGCGAGACTTTAACGCTAGCGTTCGACGCGGCGCCGCTCGATTTGTTCCCCTTCCGACCGGCGAATATTCGATTTCGGCGGTTGGGCCGGGGCCGCGCGCGGTCGAACATTGGGCGGCGGCGAAGAAGGCCGGGCTCAAAACGGTCGCGAAGCGCCAATTCAACGCGACCTGGGAAATCGCGTCGATACCGACGATTCCGGCGCTCGGTTTGGTCGTCCGACGCCCGGCGAACCTTTCGCGTTCCGGGGGCGACGGGGTGATGGCCGGCTGGTCGCTTGGCGGCTTTCCGACGGTCGGCTTGGAGGCGATTCAAGAGTTTAAAGACGAAACGACGACCGAAGCGGAGGCGCTCGACCGCTTGGCGACGCGCGTTTTCGGGGAAGCGGGCGCCGCGACCGGGCGCGCCGGTTGGACGAAAGTTAGTCGCGCCTTCGAGGAGTTCCCGTATTTGCTGGGCGTCGTTTACACCGCGCCGAACCAAATTGGCCCGGCGAATTTGCTCCGCTTGGCGCCGACCGGGTGTCGAGCGACGATGGTCGGGATACCTTACGACGACGTCGCGAGCTGGACGGCGCCGGGTCCGCCGCTCGTCTTCGCCGAGCAGAGGGAGAAGTGCGGACGCGGGTTCCGGGAAGGCGGCGCGCTCTTGGTCGAAGCGGCGAAAAACGCCTCGACCCGAACGCCGCGTCGAAGCGGAACCGCAAGCGCGTTGCGCCGACGTCGCGGGCGTCGTTTATTTGAGTTGCGCTAATCAAACGCGCTTTGCGTCGCTTCGCGACGAACGGTTCGCGCTGCAAAATGTGGAAAATAGCGAAAACGCGGCGAGATTAACGGCGGTCGAAGCGGAAATGGCGGCGATCGTTCGCGACGAGATCGAGTTGGCGAAGGCGTTGCGTTGCGCCGCGACGGCGGATGCTTGCGTCGGGTTCGAGTCGACGAATCAATATTGGTTCGTCCCAAACGATTTGGTTGAGAAAATCATTTCTTGTCGCTAAATTCTCGACGAGTTGGAGGGAACGAAGTAAGAACCGAATCGCGAACGCCGTTAGACGCGCTTGCAAGGAGCGGCGTCAAACGGCGAACGGCCCGTCGCGCCGTCAAGAGTCGCGTCGGGGCGTTTTTTGACGGCGACGGGGAAGGGAACGGCGTCGACCGCGTTGGGGACAAGAAAACGCAAACGCCGGAACGCTTGCCGCTAAGACCGCGCTCCGACGTTTGCGTCGAACAAGAAAAACGCTGAAAATCGCGACGGCAAGGAAACCGTCGCGCCCAATCAACGCGTTTTAGGCCGCGCCGTTACTTTTTTTTCAACGATTGCGCCAAGTGCCAATGGTTCGGCAAAACCGCGCCCTTTTCGACGCAGATAACGCCGTCGCGAATCATCCCGAATTCGCGTTCCTTCGTGTTTTGAACGGCGTCCGGGTTGATGATGAAGACGTTCGAACCGATTTGGCAGTTTTTGTCGACGATGGCGCCGTCGATGACCGTATGGTCGCCGATCCCCACCGGCGGACGACCCGCCGCGATTTCCGCCGCGTCTTCTTCGGGGCTCGTAACGAAGTCTTGCCCCATCACGATGGAGTTGCGGATAACGCAGCCTTTGCCGATGCGGCAACGAATACCGATGATCGAGTTTTCAATAACCGCGCCTTCGCCGATCGAGCAACCGTCGGCGATGTAGCTGCAACGAACCGTCGCGTTGTCGAAACGGCTGGCCGGGAGGTAACGGAGTTGGGTGTACGTCGGCGCTTGCGGGGTCGAAATTTCGAAAACCGGCGGATTTTGGGCCAGCGCGAGGTTCGCTTCGTAGAAGGAGCGAATCGTCCCGATGTCTTCCCAGTAACCGTCGAAGAGGTGAACGCAAACGCGTTTCGAACGAATCGAGGCGGGGAAAACTTCCTTCCCGAAGTCTTTGTAGTCGGTCTTTTCCAACGCTTCGACGAGAGCGTCGCGGTTGAAAAGGTAAACGCCCATATTGGCGAGGTAATCGCGCCCTTGCGGGTCGAGACCGCGTTCGCGAATGAAGTCTTCGCCGGTGAAGACGTGCGAGAGTTCTTCGTCCGTTTGCGGTTTTTCGAGGAAGCCAAGGACGCGGCCCTCTTCGTCGATGCGCATAATGCCGAGTTCGCCGGCGCGGTCTTTTTTGACCGGGACGGAGGCGATCGTAACGTCGGCGTTCGAACGCTCGTGCGTCTCGATCATCTTTTGGAAGTCCATCCGGTAGAGTTGGTCGCCGGAGAGGATCAAGACGTAATCGACGTCGCGCTGTTGGATGAAGTTGAAGTTTTGGCGAACCGCGTCGGCCGTCCCTTGGTACCAAGAGTCGCTGTCGTTCGTTTGTTGCGCCGCCAACATTTCGACGAACCCGCCGCCGAACGTGTCGAAGCGGTAGGTTTGCAGGTGTTGGTGGAGACTGACCGAGTTGAACTGCGTGATGACGTAAATCTTGTTAAGACCGCTATTAATGCAGTTCGAAACCGGGATGTCGATCAAGCGGTATTTACCGGCGACCGGAACGGCCGGTTTCGCGCGCATTTTGGTCAACGGGTACAGGCGCGTGCCGCGTCCGCCGCCGAGAATCAGAACGATAACGATTTTCTTCATTGGTAACGAGTCCTCAATAGTTCGACGTCGAGAGCGGGGAACGACGCGATACGGGCGCGCGGCGCTTG
>JAFYVO010000322.1 GCA_017549085.1 Thermoguttaceae bacterium | reverse complement strand
CGTAAGCTCACCGTCCAAGCGTCCCGCGAAGAGCAAGAAAAAATCGCCGATTTGATCCAAAAGCTCGACAACACGGAAGACGGCAAAACGACGGAAATTTACCGCTTGAAATACGCGATTCCGGCGCAAGCGCGCCTCGCGATCCTCGCGGTTTACCCGACCGCGACGATCATCGCGGATCCGCCGACCGCCGCGCTCCTTACGGCGTCGGTCGCCCGCACGCTGACCATTAAAACCGTCCCCGGCGACCAAGCGAAAATCGCCGCGATGATCGAAACGCTCGACGTCGGCGACGACGGCACGACCGCCCGCGTCTACCGCGTGAAGAACTCGCAACAAGACGTCGTTCGCCGCGCGATCCTGCAAATGTATCCGCAAGCCGTCATCACCCTCGACCCGTATTCGCGCTCGTTGTTGGTTAAGGCTTACGAAAGCGACCACGCGAAAATCGCGCAACTGGTTACCGAAATGGACGAACGCGATCCGGAACGGAACACGTCGTTCAAGATTTTCAACGTCGGTTCGCTTAACTTCACGCGCTTGCTCGCGTCGCTCCGTAATTTCTACGCGAACGACGTCGCGTTCCAAGCGCAATTCGACTCCGCGCAACAATGCTTGCTCGTTCGCGGAACGGCCGAACAACACCAAGCGGTCGCTCAGCTGATCGAAGAAGCGCGCCAAGGCGGCCTCGCCGACCCGGAATCGTATATGGAGTCGTACACGATCAAGAATCGCTCGGTTACGTCCTCGCTTTACTCGATTTTCTACGAGCAAGGCCGCGACGTCAATATGTACACCGACTATACGACCGGCAAGCTGATCGTCGTCGGGCGTCCTGAAGAACATCAAATGGTTCTCGACGTCCTCGACGTTCTCGAACCGGAAGACGACAAACTGGAACTCGCCATTTTCGAACTCGTTTACGTCGACCCGACGACCGCGACTCAAGCCTTCGGGATGATCGAAACGGACGGCGCTTACCACGACGTTCGTTACGACGCGAACACGAACCGCTTGTTCGCTCGCTCGACGCCGGAACTGCTCGAAAAGATGCGTCAAATGTTGATTCAAATGGGCGAAAAAGGGCTCGAAAAAATGAAGCCGTTCGTCGACCCGAACGCTCCTTCCAGCTCTTCGTCGAACAAGCGTCGCGTTTACCTCGGCGGTCGCCAAGACGGCGAAACGGCGTCCGAACCGATCGACCTCAAAAACTTGAAGCCGATCGCAAGCGCCGCCGACGCCGCGCAACCGGTCGAAACCTCTCCGGCGCAAGTCGCTCCGGAAGCCGCGCAACCGGCTCGTCCGGCGGTCGAACCGAGCGTTAAGGTCGAAGCGACTCCCGCCGGTCGCGTCGTTAAGATTGAAGGCGCGGACGCCGCGAAAGTCGTCGGCGAAGCGGTCAAAAACTGGACGCGCGAAAACCAAGTGAAGGTTCTCGTCGGCGACGGTGGAATCGTCCAAGAAAAACCGGCGCAACCGGCCGAACCGACGGCGGAAGAAAAAGCCGCCGCCGAAAAAGCCGCCGCCGAAAAGGCCGCCGCCGAAAAGGCCGCCGCCGAAAAGGCCGCCGCCGAAAAGGCCGCCGCCGAAAAAGCCGCCGCGCAACCGGCGGCCCCGGCGCCCGCTCCGGCGGAAGCTCCGCAACCGACGGTCGAACCCGCTCCGGCGCAACCCGCGCCGGCGGCGGAAGTCGCTCCGAAAACGGCGTCCCTCGCTTCCTCGCTTTTTTTTTCGGCTAGCCGCGCGCTCCTGAAAGGCGCCGCGTTCGGCGCGCTCGTCGTCGACGGCGAAGTCGCCGCGCAAGAGGCGGCCCCGGCGCCCGCTCCGGCGGAAGCTCCGGAATCGGCGGCGAAACCGGTCGACGCGCCGGAAAACGCCGTCGCGACCGACGTCCCGGGCGTTTACGTCGTCCTCAACGAAGACGGCGTCGCGACGATCTACTCGAGCGACGAAGAAGCGCTCGACGAATTTCAACGCCGCTTGACCGCCGTCGTCGACGAAATGAAAACGACGGCGCAAGCTGAAGCCGAACCGACGCAAACCGCCGCGACGGAACAAGTCGCGACGGAAGCGCCCGTCGCCGACGAAGAGACCGACGCGTCGCAACTCGACGACCCGACCGCGTTGAATTCCTTCAGCCATCTGTCGTATATGACGCCGGAAAACCGCGAAAAAGCGCGCGAACGCGTCTTGATGGAAAGTCGCACTTACACCGTTTACCGCGTCAAAAACGTCGGCGTCAACCAGCTCCTGCCGCGTTTGCAAGCCTGGATGGCCGACCGCGCCCAAAACGCGTCGCCGTATTATTACTATCAGTCGTCCGGCGTTAGCATTACGAATATGCAACAAAGCGTTCCGCTGTCGTTTCAACCGGACGTCGCGCTCAACACGATCACCGTGTACGGCTCCAAAGCCGACCGCGACGTCGCCGGGGCGATGATCGTTCACCTCGACGCCATCGACCTCTTCCCGCAAGAGATCACGACGCCGCACAAAATTAAAGTCGCCAACACGTCGCCGACGCGGATGGCGCAACAAGTGTTGAACGCGTTTTCCCGCAAGTTCCAAACGACGCTTATGCCGGGGAACCAGTCGCCGCGCATTTTCCCGAACGTAACGACCGGCAACCTCGAAGTTTACGCGCCGGAAAATTTGGCGAAGGAAATCGAAGAATACGTTAAGGAAATCGACCGCGAAATCCTCGAGGAAAACATCCGCAAGGTGCGCGTCGTCGAACTCAAAACGATGAACTCGACCGTTCTGACGCAATACCTGCAAAGCCTGCGTTCGGCGCAACCTACCGCGACGATGCTGTCGACGCCTTACGTCGGCGCGACGACGCCCTTTATGCCGCAAAGGAACCGCGGAATGGGGATGACGCCCCGTTACGGCGGTATGGGCGGCTACGGCGGAATGGGCGGTTATCCCGGTATGGGCGGTTACGGCGAAATGGGCGGCTATCCCGGTATGGGCGGTATGGGCGGTTATCCGCGCAACCGCGGTTTTTAATCGTTTCACCGTTTAAATCAACCTCTTACGTTCCGAGACGCGCCGTTCGGTCGGTAAAATCCGCTCGCTTAGAGTTCGATTTTTCGCCCGAGCGGCGCTTTCGTCGTTAGTTTCGTTTTGTCCGTTTACCCCGTTTTTTTTACGCTAGAAAGAGAGTCTTCGCCGATGCGTCATGAACCTTACGACGTTTCCGATTTCGGTCGGAACCCGCTGATGTTTTACTACGAAGTTACCCGCGCCTGCGACCTCGTTTGCAAGCACTGCCGCGCGTCGGCGCAAGAGTCGGCGGCCCCGGACGAACTTTCGACCGAACAGGCGCTCGCGCTGATCGAAGACGTCGCTCGCTTCCCGCGCAAACCGACGATCTGCTTCACCGGCGGCGACCCGCTCAAACGCGCCGACCTCTTCGACCTCATTCGCCGCGCGACCGACCTCGGAATCGGCTCCGCGTTAACGCCGAGCGCGACGCCGCTCGCGACGTTCGACGCGTTCCAAAAAGCGAAAGAAGCGGGCGTCTCCGCGATCGGTATCAGCCTCGACGGGCCGAATCCGGAGGTTCACGACTCCTTCCGCGGTTTCGAAGGGAGCTTCCAAAAAGCGCTCGAAATGATGCGTTACGCTCGCGACCTCGAGCTTCCGGTGCAAGTGAACACGTCGATCACCCGCCGCAACGCGCACTTAATCGACGAAATCGCCGACCTGCTCGAAGAAACCGGCGTGATGATGTGGTCGGTCTTCTTCCTCGTTCCGGTCGGTCGCGGCGTCGAGGAGATCCGTATCTCCGCGCCGGAATATCGGGAGGTTTTCGCGAAACTTTACCGACATTCGCAAACGAAACCGTTCTCGGTCAAGACGACCGAAGCGCCGCACTACCGCCGCTACGTCTTGGAGCAAGGGGGCGACCCGTTGGCGGCGCCGAAAAACCGTCCGAACTTCCCGAACTCCCGCTTCGCCGCGTCGATGAAGGTGAATTCGCAGGACGCGCCGGTCGACGAGAAAGCGGAAGCCGCCGCGCATATCGGACGTCCGCACCGTTCGCGGGCCCCGCTCGGAATCACCGACGGTCGCGGGATTATGTTCGTCGGGCACAACGGCGAAATCTTCCCGGCCGGTTTCCTTCCGGTCGTTTGCGGACGCTTCCCGGAAAACTCGGTCGTCGACGTTTACCAAAACCACCCGCTTTTCAACGCGTTGCAAAACCCGGACAATTATAAAGGCGTCTGCGGCAAGTGCAACTATCGGCACGTTTGCGGGGGAAGCCGCGCTCGCGCTTACGCCGTCTGCGGCGACCCGCTCGGGCCGGAACCGGACTGCGACTTCGAAACGGCGTAATCGCCGACGCAAGCGCTTCGCCGCTTAACTTAGCGCGACGAAAACGCGAAAACCCCGCCGCCTCGTTTGCTCGAGACGACGGGGGTTTGTTTTTTACGTCGCGGCAACCGCCGCCCCGACCGTTATTTTTTCGAACGT
>JAFYVO010000321.1 GCA_017549085.1 Thermoguttaceae bacterium | reverse complement strand
CAAAAGCGGGAAAGCTCCGCTTCGAAATCGGCGTTTTCCTCTTCGAAAACGATCGGATTCTCGTTCGGCGCCGCTTTCGCCGTCCAAAATTCGACGCGGTGCGGGCGCACTTCGATCAGCGCGTAAGACGGATTGGCGCCGGAGAGGAACGTTTGGGCCGCCGGATTCCAAGCGGCGACCGGCTGGGCTCCGTCGACGACGACCGCGCGACCGGCGATTTGGACGTATTCGCAGTCGCTCGAAAATAAGTCGCGACCGACGAGCAAATGAACGAACGGCAGATTCTCGACGTCGGCGATTTTGCGCGAGTCGCGGGTCGTCGCGATTCGGATCGTTCCGCGGTCGTCGAGGACGCCCATCACGTACCGCGTCCAAGGGCGCCCGTCGGCGTCGACCGTTCCTAAAAGCGTTAGCGTCGGCCCGTCGAAGACGCGGGCGAGTTTTTCTTGCGCGGCGCGAGAAATCATTTTTTCCCCCTTATTTTTCTTGTTCGCTTGGCGACCGCCGACAAACGAGCGTTCTTGGCGGCGTTTCTTTGAGCCAAGTTTACGACGTCGGCGTTAAACGAGGGGGCGTCGGTAAAAAACGCCGACTTTGCGGGGCGCTTTTCGACTATTCGCCGAAGAAAACGCCGATTTCGCGTTCGGCCGATTCCGGCGAATCGGAGGCGTGAACGAGGTTTTCGGTCGCGTCGAACCCGAAGTCGCCGCGAATCGTTCCGGCGGCGGCTTTCGTCGAGTCGGTCGCGCCGAGGAGACCGCGAACGACCGTTACCGCTTTGCGCCCTTCCCAAATCGTCGCCAAGACCGGGCCGCGCGTAACGTACGCTTCCAATTTCGGGTAAAACGGCTTTTCGAGGTGTTCGGCGTAGTGGCGCGCCGCGAGTTCTTTCGAAACGGTTTTCAGCTCGATTTTCTTCAAACGCAACCCTTTGCGTTCCAAACGGCCGATAATTTCGCCGGCCAAGTTGCGTTCGAGCGCGTCCGGTTTGAGCATTACGAACGTTTGTTCCATTTCGACGTTAGAATTCGACATATTTTTTCTCTTTTTTCTTCGTTTGTCGGTTGTTGGCGCGGAAGGAGGTAAAGAGGAAGCGAGCCTTCCTCGTACGAAGCCGTTCGAGCGAACGGCGTTTTCGATTTTACTACCGCGCGGCGTTTTGGCAAGGCGGGGGAAAAAAGACGCGTAAAAATTGCGCCCTGCGGAAAAAAGTCGGTTAAAGAAGAACGCGAAATCGCCGAGCCGACCGTCCGACGCTCCCCAAGGAGAATTGGGGCGACGAAAAGTTGAAAAACGCTCTTGACGCGTCGGCGCGAAAAACGTTATAGTGCGAACGTTCGGTCGAAGCGCGCCTCGAAAACGGAAGAAAAGCGGCGCGTTCGAACCGCTTGAAGCGAATAGACGGTCGGTTTTCGCCGGTCGTTTCCCCTCCTTGAAACGAAAAAATTAGCCATCGAAAGTCGAAAAATGAACGGTTTGAAGAAGATTCTTGGGCGCGGTCGAGCGTTCGGCGTTCTTTCGCCTCTTGCCGCCGCCGCGGTCGCGGTCTCGTTTTCGGTCGTCGACGCGTCGTTCGCCGCCGAACGTCAAGCGTCGAACGTCCGTCGCTCCGCGACGCGAGTCGCGCAAAACGTCGCCGCCGAAAACCCGATTCGTCAAGACGCTCAACAGCTTTACCCGGAAATCGTCGCCGACGTCAACGGCGTTCAAATCACGCTCGACGAACTCCGCGCCGAGTCGCTCCGAGCGCACGGCGAAGAGGTCTTGTCCCGCATTTTGAACCGCGCGCTCGTCCTCGCCGAATGCAAGCGCCAAGGCGTCGCGATCACTCGCGCCGACGTCGACGCGGAAATCGACCGCCTCGCGAAGTCGTTCCGTCTCGACCGCCGTCAATACCTCGACGTCGTTCAAAAAGACTCGTCGATGAGCTATCAAGAGTACGCCGAAGAGGTCGTTTGGCCGCGTTTGGCGCTGCAAGTTCTCGTCGCCGACCAAATCAAACTTAGCGACGAAGAACTCGAAGCCGCTTACCTGAAATCTTACGGGCCGTCGGTCGGCCTCCAAATGATCGTTTGCGAAACGAAGGAAAAAGCCGACGACGTTCGCGCTCGCGTTCTCGCCGACCCGGAATCGTTCGGGACGGTCGCGAAAGACGAATCGATCGACGTCGTTACCGCGTCGAATAAGGGGCGCATGCAGCCGATCTTCCACGGAACGCTCGAAGACAAAGCGATGGAAGACCTCCTTTTCGCGCTCGAAGTCGGCGAAATCTCCGAAACGATCGGCCCGTACGGCCCGCAAAATCAGTACGTCGTTTTCCGCTGCGAAAATAAATACGACCCGGTCGTCCCGGCGGAAAAGATCGACGAAGTTAAAGAACGTCTCCAAGTGCAAGCGAGCGCCGCGAAACTTCGAGGCGCCGCCGACGAACTCTTCGCCCGTTTGGGTCGCGAAGCGAACGTCGTCAACGTCATTGGGAACCCGGAACTCCGCAAGCAATACCCGAACGTCGCCGCGACGGTCGACGGGAAGCCGATTCTCCTCGACGCGGTCGTCGAAATGTGCCTGCGTTTGTACGCGAAGCAAGACCTCGACGCGCTCGTTTCGATCGAGTTGATTCGCCAAGAATGCAAAAAAGTCGGCTTGGAAGTTACCGACGCCGACGTCGCGACCGACATTTTCGTTCGCGCCGCCGAAACGACGTACCCGCTCCCGGACGGTTCGCCGGACGTCAAAACTTATCTTCGTTCCGAACTCGCCAAGTACCAAACGACCGAAGAAAATTACAAGAAATCGATCGTTTGGCCGGGCGTCGCGCTCCGCAAACTCTCCGAAGGGAAAGTAAAAATTACCGAAGAAGAAATCGCCAAGGCTTACGAAGCGAATTTCGGCGAAAGCGTTCAATGCTTGGGGATCGTCCTTAACGACGAGCGCCGCGCTCGCGACGTTTGGCAAAAGGCGCGCACCCTTCCGACGAAAGAAAATCGTCCGGCGGAAGAAGTCTTCGCCGATTTGGCCGCGGAATACTCGGTCGAACCGGACGGCAAGCAAATGCGCGGTCGCATCGCGCCGATCGTCAAAAACGGCGGTTATCCGGAACTCGAAGAGGAAGCGTTCGCGCTCAAACCGGGCGAACTGTCGCAAGTGATTCAAATCGACTCCGGAACGTTCGTTATCCTCTACTGCCAAGAACGTCTCGCGGGGAGCGACGCGACGCTCGAAGAAATGCGCGGACAAATTGTCGCCAACCTTCGCAAAATGAAGGAAGCGTCCGCCGCGGGCGAGTTTTACGCGGGCGTCGTCAAGCGAGCGCGCATCGTCAACAACCTGACGAACCAAACGATCGAACCGGGCGACCGTCCGACGGCGGACGCGAAATGGGCGTCGCCGGAAGCGAGCGCGTTGCGTCGTTAATCGCGAAATTAACGGGAAAACGTTAAAACGAACGCCCCGCCGAGTCGGAAAAGACGCGGCGGGGCGTTCGTTATTTTTGCTGAAACCGTTCGACCGGCGTTTAAGGGCGGCGTCGCGTTCGTCGACGGCGACGCGCGGCCTTAACCGGCGTTTAAACGTCAGTCGGTCGGGTTCGTATCTTGGATGAACTGATAAATCGGGTCGGGCGCGCCTTCCTTGACTTGACCGGTGAAGAGTTCCTTAACGTAAAGCGAGTCTTCTTTCGGCGATTCCGGGAGGCGGAACGCGTCGCCCTTTTGCAAAATGACGCGAACGTCTTGCATCGAGCCGAGTTCTTCGGTTCCGGCGACTTGCGCGGGGAACCAGTGTCCGTTTTTCTCGTCGTCGACAAGATAAAACTCCGCCCAGCAATGCCCCGGGACGCGAACGAGTCGCGCCGGAACGTCGAGCGAGCGACACATCGCGATGAAGAGCGCCGACATATCTTCGCAGTCGCCGTCGCGGGTTCGGAGCGCCGCGAGCGCGCCGCGCATCGGCTTTTCGATTTGCGCTTCTTTATACGAAATTTCTTTGCGAACGTACTCGAAGAGCGCGTCGATCTTTTCCCAGTCGGTCGCTTTCGGGTTCGCTTCTTCGACTTGTTCGATAATATCGGAGGCGAGTTTGCGCACCGTCTTCGACGTCGATTCGATATAATCGCCGGCCTTCAAATAGCGGCGCAGGTCGCGCGGGACGGTTTTCGGGAACTGGTAAATTTCCGGTTGGCTCGGCGGAAGGAGCGGGCGGCGCGTTACCTCGAAGAGAACGGTCGCTTCGACGCGCTGACCCGGTTTGAGTTCGCGCATTCGGAAGACCATTTGGCGAGCGCCCCCCTCTTTGAGGTCGCGATAATCGACCCGAGCGGCGCGCGGGAAGTTTTCTTCGAGCGTTCGGACTTTTTGCTCCGGGAAGTCGGTCGGAACCGGCGCCGTTCCGAGCAAATCCTTGCACCCGCCGTTGGCGCGCGCTTCGAAGATCATCCCGGCGCGATATTTGGTCGAAATCGCTTTCCCGAAACGCGGCCCGCGTTGACCGTCGTCCGGCGTTTCGGCGGTCGACGCGGTTTCGTTCGTTCCGTCGGTTTCCTCGGCGAGAAACTCGTCGAGCGACGCCGCGGAAGCGTCCGGTTTCGCCGTCGGAGCGAGCGGATTGCGCGTCGAACGTTCGGGCGACGTTTCGTTCGCGGCGGTTTCCGGGGATTCCGCGGCGTCGGCGGGTTCCGACGGCGCCGTCTTTTCGCTCTGCGGTTTGGTCGCGGACGCGATCGGCGCGGGTTTCGGTTTCGCCGCGGCGGCGTTCGACGGTTGAGCGGCGGGGCGAGCGGTCGTCGGACGGGAGGCGTTCCCCCCGGCGGCGTTCGAACGACGTCCGATCGCTCGCGACGAACGAGGCGCGTCGGTTTTCGGCGCGTCTTTGCCGTCTTTCGCGTCGGCTTTTTCGTTCGGATCGACGTCGAACGCGTCGGCGTCCTCGTCTTCGTCGACGAGCGGCGCGGACGGTTTGGGCCCTTTTTCGGACGCGTCGCGCATCTTGCCGAAACTAATTTGCGCCTGACTCGGCGACGGTTCCGCGACAAATCCGACCGCGACGAACGCCGCGAGCGCGGTCGCCGCCCAATATTTCTTCATTTTTTGCATCGTCCGGTTTCCTTTCTCGCCGAGACGTTATCTTTTCGTTGTTTGGCGCCGATTATTGCTTCTCGTCGGTTGAAAGCGCGGCGCGTCGTTTCGGTTTTCGACGGAAAAACGTTCCGCCTTGAAATTTTTCCCGTCGCGACGTAAAACGCGGATTCAAACGCGTTTGCCGAATCGGCGAGAAGGGAAAACTAGGCAAGCTGCAACGTTTGAGACGTCGAGGCGGCCGGGGAAATCGACGGCGAAAAAAAAGCGTTGACGTCGCCGCGATTTTATCTTATTATAAAGTAATTGTTCAAAAAATATTCGAAAACGATTCGAAAGGAATCCTCGAATGAAAAAATATCTTGTCGACGACGCCGAATATTCCGTTAGCGCCAAGGGCGACGGCCCGATTTTGGTTTTCGCGCACGGCTTTCCGTTCGACGGTCGTATTTTCGACGCGGTCGCCGATCGGTTGGCGTCGAAGTTTTATTGCGTCGTTCCGGACTTGCGCGGGTTTGGGGCTTCGACGCTCGGCGCCAACGGGCTCAATCCGCAGGGCGCGCCGCGCGTTACGATGGGGCGTTACGCCGACGACTTGACGATTTTAGCGTCGGAAATCGCTTGCGAACTCGGGCGCGATCCGGCGACCGAAAAAATTTACCTTTGCGGCCTTTCGATGGGCGGTTATATTTCGCTCGCGTTCGCGGCGCGCCGTCCGGAGCGTCTCGGCGGGATTATCTTCTGCGACTCGAACGCGTCTGGCGACACGCCGGAAAAAGCGGCGGGACGCTTGACGTTGGCCGAGGAGATCGTCGCCGTCGAACGCGCGACCGAGCAAGTCGCCGCGCTTGCCGAGTCGTATTTGCCGAACTTGCTTTCGCCGAAAACGCTCGAAACGAAGCCGGAAGTCGTCGAAGCGTTGCGCCAAACGATGTTGCGCCAACGGCCGACCGGGATCGCCGCCGCGGCGCGCGGGATGGCCAAGCGCGCCGACTCGACCGCGCTCCTTGCGAAAATCGCCGTTCCGACCCTCGTCTTGGGCGGGGCCGACGACGTTCTTTCGCCGCCGAGTTCGCTCGACGCGATCGCCGCCGCGATTCCGGGCGCTTGCCGGGCGACGATTCCGGACGCCGGGCACGTCGCGTCGTTGGAAAATCCGGACGCGTTCGCCGACGCCGTCTTGCGCTGGGCCGAATCCGCTTTATAATAGAGTCGCTCGGCGGCGTCCCGAACGGGGCGCGCCGAACGCAAAATCGAACGCGAATCGGCGTTAAACGTCGGTTTTGACCGTCGATTTTCTTGCGCGTCGAAGCGTTTTTTCGCGTTTCGACGCTCGTTTTATTTAAGGGCGCGACGTTCGAGAGCCGCCCCAACCGTCGAAAACGAAAGGAATTTCCGTTGAGTTCGAACGAACGAGAAACGCCGTCCGTCCCGGAAGAAACCGCCGAAACGACCGCGTCGAAAAACGCTTCCGCGGCGCCGTCCGAAAAGAGCGAAAAGGCAGCCGCGCCGAAAAAAACGTCGCGCAAACGAGCCGACGCCGCGTCGAT
>JAFYVO010000320.1 GCA_017549085.1 Thermoguttaceae bacterium | reverse complement strand
GCCTCGTCGGAAACGCCGTAAACCATCGCGGCGTCGGTTTTTAAGTCGAAGCGAGCGTCGTAGCCGCCCGCTTGCTGGTACGTCGTGCGTTCGAGGGCGCGATCGGTGATTAAGTTCGGCGCAAAGTCCGTCGTTGGAGAGTTTACGACGTCTTGCGCGAAAAGAAAGGAAAACGGAGAGGCGGCGACGCTAAGCGCCGCGAGGGAAAGCGCGCGTCGCCAACGTCGGCGACGGAACGGCTGTAAGTCGTTATGAAACATCGTTTGAGTCTCCTTGGTCGAGAGAGCGAGGAAAGCGCGTCGAGCGGCGATCTGGGCCGCTAAAATACCGCTAAAATATCGTCGAAGCGATAGGAATGCGGACGCGTTGGGATTATGGGATGGGGGAATACAATGAATATTGTCCGGTCGACGTTTTCAACGGCGGCGCGAAAAACAGCGGAACGGCGAGCGACCGCCGCATCCGAAGCGCCTTTTATTATAAACGAAAAAAAAATTAGAAAAAAGCCCCTTGACAGTTTTTTTAAGAGGCGTATATTTGTTGTAGTCGAACGCAAGTTAGGCGGGTTTAGAAATCGCCTGCGTTCCGTAATTATGCGTCGACGGATGAGTCGGCGGTTGTTTTACGAAACTTACATTTGAGATTTTAATCGTTACACAGCGCATAAGATAAGTATTTCAATGTCGTCCTTTACCTACTTTACCAACGCGAAATCCTACGGCTTTAACTACGCCTTCCTCTTTACGGGCTTAGTTGAGTCTTGCGTTGCCGTACAGGTTGGGAACCGTCGTTGAACGTTGTTAACGATATTCCGAATATAATAAAGACCCTGCGACAGCGCGTTGCAGGGTCTTTTTTTTGAGCCAAACGCCCCCCCGAGAAGGATTTAACGATGATTATTTTGCTGAAAAAAGACGCTCGCGAAGAGCAAATCGCGAATTTGACCGAGCAACTTAAAGAGATGGGGCTCGAATCGCACCTCAGCGTCGGCGACGCGCATACGGTCGTCGGGCTGGTTGGCGACACGAAAAGCGTCGACGTCGATATGTTGAAGGCGCTCGAAATCGTCGAATCGGTGCAACGCGTTCAAGAGCCGTTCAAGCAAGCGAATCGTCGTTTCCACGAAGAGGATACGGTTATTGAACTTGCGAGCGGCGCGAAGATCGGCGGCGGGCATTTCCAAACGATGGCGGGGCCCTGCTCGATCGAATCGGAAGAGCAAATCGTCGAGATCGCGAAAGCGGTGAAGGAAGCGGGCGCGACGATTCTTCGCGGGGGCGCCTTCAAGCCGCGCACCTCGCCTTACGCCTTCCAAGGACTCGGCGCCGAAGGGTTGCGTCTCCTCGTTAAAGCTAAGGAAGTTACGGGTTTACCGATTATCACCGAAGCGATGGACGCGTCGCAACTCCCGTTGTTCGAAGACGTCGATATTATCCAAATCGGCGCCCGCAACATGCAAAACTTCGAGCTGCTCAAACAAGTCGGCAAAATGCGCAAACCGGTTGTGCTCAAGCGCGGTATGTCCAGCACGCTCCAAGAGTTGCTGATGAGCGCCGAGTACATTATGGCCGGCGGCAACGAGAACGTCATCCTTTGCGAACGCGGGATTCGCACCTTCGAGACGTACACCCGCAACACGCTCGACTTGGCCGCGATCCCGGTTTTGCGCCGCTTGACGCACTTGCCGATCGTCGTCGACCCGAGCCACGCCACCGGGGACGCGAAACTCGTTCACCCGACTTCGCTCGCCGCGACCGCCGTCGGCGCCGACGGGCTTATCGTCGAAGTTCACAACAACCCGCCGAAAGCGCTTTGCGACGGCGCGCAATCCCTTACGCCGAACGCCTTTGCGACGATGATGAAAGATATTGAAGCGATTCGCCCGTACGCTTATCGCGGTTGAAAAGGAAGAATCTAGCTTTCGCCGTTTGAAAAGTTTGAAAAACGGCGCTGAAAATTGAAAATCAAAACACGGAGCGCGCGTCGGAGAAGCGACTTTGAAGACGCGCCGCAACCGACAAGATATAAGGAATTAGAAGAATGACGAATCTCGATGAACAAAGAAAACGCATCGACGCGATCGACGATCAAATCGTAAAGCTTTTCCGCGAACGTATGGACGTCGCGGCGGAAGTCGCCCGTTACAAGAAGGAACACGGCGTTAAGGTGCTGTCGAGAGAACGCGAGCGCGACGTCGTGTATCGAGCGGCGGACGCGGTCGGCGAGGAACTCGAAGAATACGTTAAAGCGTTCTATAACGTGCTTTTGGATTTGAGCCGCGACTACCAACGCGAAAAAATCGACGCGCCGTCGCCGTTCGTCGACGCCGTTCGCAAAGCGCTCGACGAAACGCCCGGTTTCTTCCCCGGCAAGGCGACCGTCGCTTGTCAAGGCGTCGAAGGCGCGTACTCGCAACAAGCCTGCGATAAACTGTTCTCGATTCCGAAAATCTTCTATTTCAAGAACTTCGAAGGCGTCTGCCAAGCGGTCGACTCCGGTATGTGCCGTTACGGGATTTTGCCGATCGAAAACAGCTCCGCCGGTTCCGTCAACGCCGTTTACGACTTGACGCGCAAATATAACTTCCACATTGTTCGCAGTTTAAAGCTGAAAGTCGAACACAACCTCCTCGCGAAACCGGGCGTCAAATTGAGCGATATTCGCGAAGTTGTGTCGCACGAACAAGCGCTGCTCCAATGCGG
>JAFYVO010000319.1 GCA_017549085.1 Thermoguttaceae bacterium | reverse complement strand
TTGGAAGTCGCCGAATTTCGCGTCTTGACTCGGCCGAATCAGTTCCAAATACGGGCCCGGCTCGACGCCGATCGCTTCGAGCGCCTTGCCGAACCGCTGCGCGATGATTTTTAACACGTTCATTCTATCTCTCTTCGCTATTTTCGCTATTTTCTATTTCCGCCGTCGACGCGCCGCCCGGGCCCGTCTTGCGCCGTCGTTATTTCCGCTTCGACCGGAACGCTCCCTTAACGGCGAACGCCCTTTTTTCGACGTCGCTTTTGCCTAAATTGCGCAACTCGCCTTATTTCGCTTTTCCGCCGCCCAAATCATCGGAGTAAACGACTTTCGACTCGGTCGGCGGAACGTCGACTTCGCCGGGCGCCGCTTCGATCGCGACGTCCTTCCCCTTCCCCCAAAGGTCTTCGAGGGCGTAAAACTCGCGGGTTTCCGGCTCGAAGAGGTGAACGAGGACGTCGCCGTAGTCGAGAACGATCCAACGACTTTCGCCGTAACCTTCGAGATGGCGTCGTTTGTCGCCGAGTTGTTTTTCGAAAACGTCGTCGATTTCTTCGCTCATCGCGTGAAGTTGGCGACGGCTGACGCCCGACGCGACGACGAAAAAGTCGCACATTTGCGTTACTTCCCGCAGGTCGAGAATTTTAACGTCGCTACCTTTGTTGTCGAGAATCGTTCGGGCGGCCAACCGGGCGCGCACCAGCGACGTCGGCAATTTTTTTTCGTTTTGCGCTTCGCTCACTTCGTTTTTTCCTTCATTAATATTAATAACGAGGCCGCGTCGACGACGCAACCGTCGCCCGCCAGCCGTCAAATCCTTCGCATCTTACCCAACCTCTCGCCGCCGCGCTCGCCAACGCTCCGCCGACGCCGAAATCTTCCCTATTATATAACGAACGACGGCGCTTTTCAAGGGCGCGCCCTTATTCCAACGCGTCTTTTTCCCGCTTTACGGGGCGACGTTAAAATCCTTGCGACCGTCGTTTTTTACGCCGTTTCCGCAAAGCGCCGTTTCGCGCCTTCTTTCCAAGAAAACAGAGAAGATACGTTGACTTTAACGTCGCAAGCGACAGACCGAATTAGCGCTCGGCCCCAACGGAACAAGGCTTTTTTGACAACTTGCGAAGAAACGCGTTACGTCTCGCCTCCTCTCGCCAAACGTCAAGAAACAAAAAAGCCGCGAAACCTTAACAGTCTCGCGGCTTTTGAGCGACGTCGACGGGACTCGAACCCGCAACCACCGGATCGACAGTCCGGGACTCTAACCAATTGAGCTACGACGCCACTTGCAACGTCTCAATCAACGTTACAACAAACATTCTACTCGAATTTCCAATTTCCGCAAGGGGGATTTTTAAAAATTTCTCGTTTTTTTTTCCAACGCTCGCTCGCCGCCTCGACGCCGCCCCCTCGAACGAAATCGAACGAACTTCGACCGCCCAACCGCGCCAAGGAAACGAAATCGAACGAACTTCGACCGCCCAACCGCGCCAAGCGAACGAAATCGAACGAACTTCGACCGTCCAACCGCGCCAAGCGAACGAAATCGAACAAACTTCGACCGTCCAACCGGCCAAGCGAACGAAATCGAACGAAATCGAACGACGCGGCGTTCGGAACGCCCCGACTTTTCGCCCTTCCCCCTTCGCCTCTCGTCGCCTTCGCGCACGCGCCAAGAAACAAAAAAGCCGCGAAACCTTAACAGTCTCGCGGCTTTTAAGCGACGTCGACGGGACTCGAACCCGCAACCACCGGATCGACAGTCCGGGACTCTAACCAATTGAGCTACGACGCCACTTGCAACGTCTCAATCAACGTTACAACAGACATTCTACACGATCTTCGCGTTTGCGCAAGGGGCGTTTTTAAATTTTTTCGAAATTTCTTCGTTCTCCATTTTAAACGCGGTCGACGCCCCGTTCCACTTTGCCTATTTTAACGCCCGAGCGTCTCGCGCGGCGGAAAACCAAAGAGTTTAACGTTTTTGCCGGTAATTCCTCTTCCCTCGTCGCCGTCTTTTCGGTACGATGCGTTCATCGTCAAACGCGCCTTAACGCCCGGTCGAGGCCGAGCGCCGTTCGACTCCCCCTATTTCCCCTATATTCGCCAATGTCTTCCGAAACCGAACGCGCCGAACAGGCGACGCCGAAGAAGAAACTCGACGCTCGCAAAAAAGGAAACGTCGCCAAGAGCCAAGACGCGGTCGCCGCGGCCGCGTTAACCGGCGCCGTCCTTTTTCTCGCCGCGACGGCTCGTTCGCGCTCGACCTTTTTACTCGACTTTTGGACGGCGACCTTTTCGCGCCCCTTCGCCCTTTCGACCGACGCGGAAACGTTGACGGCGCAATTTAGCGAAACCGTTTTTCTTTTTTTGCGCCAATTCGCGATTTTCGGCGCCGTCGTCGTTTGTTGCGGCGTCGCGGCGAACCTGCTGCAAAGCGGCTTCCTCTTCCTTCCGAACAAACTCGCCCCGAAATTTTCGCGTCTGAACCCAATCAAAGGCTTTCAACGCCTCTTTTCCGGGGAGTCGACCGTCCAAATAGTCTTCGGAATCGTTAAAATCGTTTGCGTCGTCGCGTTGGTCGGGGGAGCGTTTTGGCGCGACCGCGAGACGTTGGCGAACGTCGGCGCCGCTTCGGTCGCGGGAATCGCGGCGTTTTGCTTCGAGTTCCTCGTTCGGCTCGCGCTCCAACTTTG
>JAFYVO010000318.1 GCA_017549085.1 Thermoguttaceae bacterium | reverse complement strand
GCGCAGTCCGCCGCGCAAAGAACCGACGTTTCGTCTCCAAAGAGCGCGTCGAGTTCCCGTTCGAGGTCGAGTCCGCTCGGATAAAGGAGCGCCCGAGGTTCGAGAACGAGAACGCGGTCGAACGACGCGTCGAGCCCGTCGGCGATTCGCGCTCGAACCGACTTTAAAAACGCGACGTCGTCTTCGCGAAACGCCCCGAACGACGCGCCGAGTCGCTCCGCCGCGTCGGCGTTCCGGGCGCGAATCGCTTCGGAAATCGGTTCGTTCTCGACCCGTTGCAAAATCGCAAGCATCGGCGCCCCCTTTCAGCAAACGTAAGCCAACGAGTATTCGAGCGCGTCGCTCCCGGCGCCGGTCGTTCCGGTCGTCTCGCACTCGACGCGCCAATATCGGTTCGATTCGAGCGTCGGCCGGAACCGAAACGCCCGCGCTTCCCCCGCGCCGGAGAGCGTCCAACTCTTCTCGACCGTCGGCGTTTCGAAGCTCGGCGAATCGCTCGAAACGAGCTTCAACGTCGCCGACGTTCCGCTCGGCAAATGCGCGCTCGTCGTCTCCGGCGCGGCGACTTCCAACTCGAACCGCTCGGAACGAACGCCGATCGCCGAACGGACGCCCAAATCGATCGCGTCGGTCGCGGTCGACCCGGCCTTTCCGGCGGTCGGGAATTTTTGCGTCTTAACAAGGGTCGCGTCGCGACTGGTAAAACCGCTCATCGTCTTCTTTCTCCTTCCTTATCTCCTTTTTCTCAAACGCTTTCCGTCGACCAAGCCTTTTCGTTCTCGACGAGCGAATCGGTGTAAAGGATCGGAACGCCGTACACTTCGCTCGGGAGCGCGACGGAGCCGGTCGAAATCGTCGTCCCGGAAATCTCGATCGTCGGACGGCGCGACGCGGCGAGCAAAATCCCCGCTTTGCGCGACATAAAGAGCGCGTCCGGACGAGCGCCTTTGAACTTTTCGAGCGCGACCAAAATATGTTCGTCGGTGAACGCGGTCGAGGAAATCCCCCCCGGCGTCGCGGCGGTCGAAACGTCGACGTTCGCGACGCGGACGGCGGCGTACTTCGAGAAGTAGCCGAACCCCGGATAAAATTCGAGGAACTGCTGGTAAACCGGAATCGTCTTTTCCGGGTCGCTCGGGTCGGGAACGTCTTTCTCGACGACGTCGGAGAGGTAGAACCGCCCGTCGCGCCCGAAGAGCCAAGAGACGCCGTCGACTTCGTTAAAGCGAACGAAGTACGCGCTCGTCAGCGCCGACGTTCCGCCCCAAGAGCCCCCGGCGTCGAGAACGAAATCGTCGCCGACGAACTTTTGCAAGCCTTGGAACCCTTTTTTCGACGCGCCGGAACCTTCGACGCCGCCGTAAAAGAACTGCGTTCCGAGCGTTCGAATCGCGTTTTCGAGGACGCGGGTCGCCTCCGCCTCCATCAAGCGAGCGCCGCGCGCTTTGTCGCGGTCGATCAAGGCGCGGTCGTATCGAACGTAACTCCCGGCGTTGTAAAGTTTGAAAAGCGTTCGCTCGTATTCGCCTTTCGACGTGCGAACGCCCTCGTTGACGTCGCGAAAGACGTCGACCGGCGTCGTTTCCTTCCGAATCAACCCCTCGACGTAATCTTGCGAAATCGTCGCTTGCGCCGCGCCGATATTGAAACGGTTCCCGTAAATATCCTCGCCGGTGAACTCCGGACAGTTCAGCCGAACCTCCGACGCGATCTCGCGCCCGCCGCCGAATCCGTCGAATTTCAAAATATCGCACCAGTTAACAGCCGTCGTCATTTTCCTTCCTTTCTCCTATTTCCCCCGTTTTCTCGCCCCGGCGCCTCAACCGCCGACGGCGCGCTTGAACGCCTCGCGGTAAGACTCCGTTTTCTGTCGGCTCGCGCCCACGTCGGCGGTCGAAACGCCGTCGCGGTCGGCGGCGGCGAAGGTCGCGAAGTCGCGGCGAAGCGTCGTCAATTCGCGACTCGTCTTTTCGAGCGCGGCGCGGAGCTTCGCCAGTTCGCCGCCGTCGCCGTCGTTCCCCGACTTTGGCGCGTCGCCCCCCTTTTTGTCGCCGCCGTCGTCCGGTTTCGGCGCGGGCTCTTTCTTCGACGCGTCGCCCCCGTCGTTCGCAAGACGCGATTTCAGTTTCTCGTTTTCCTCTTTCAACGCTTGGAACGCGTTCGACGTCGCCTCCGCGAGGTCGGCGCCCTCCTGAAAATACTTGACGCCCAGCTCGAGCCCGAACCGGTCGACGTACTCCTGCAACTCGGCGTTCTTGACGCTCGACGGCGCGTCGCTCGTCCCGGTCGCCCCTTCGCCGTCCGGCGCGTTCGCGGCGTCGTCCTTCAATTCGGTCGTTTTTTCGTTCTTTTCCTCGGCCATTTCGTTACCTTTCGTCAACAAAGTGAAATCTTTCCCCAAAAGCGCGAACGCCGTCCCGTCGTCGGTCGGATACGGACAGACGGAAAGCCCCAAAAGAGGCGCGTTTCGGAAGACGACGACCGGCCCGACGACGCGGCGTCCGTTCGTTTCGAACGTCTCCCCCGGCGCGACGTCGACCCGCTCCGCCGCCGCGAAGTCGAACGTCGGCGAAATCCCGTAAGGAACGCCCCGCGCCGCTTTCGAAATAATCT